>NZ_JAPZSO010000129.1:0-18190 GCF_027531715.1 Microcystis sp. LE19-8.1F
AGCTATAACAATTATCAGCTTTGATAGGTATTTCGGTGCTAATTGAGAACCTTCTAAGCTATAGCCTCCCGACTTAAAATCTCGGAACATCTCCTCAATATCAAATCTTTTTTGATAGGCCATTATTGCCGTCTCTAAATCCCCAAAATTTGTCAGAATATACCAAGGTTCTTTTGTTGGAAAACCCCGATAGGTTTTTTTCCACTTACCAGCTAAGTTAAACTGTCCAAATCCCTGCTCTTTTGTAATATTGACATCATTCAAAAATAGTTGAGTTCCTGGACTTAAACCTAACTCTCTCATTTCTTGATAAATTCCTTCTTTTGTCTTGACATTTGTACTTTTTTTTTGTCTTAAACAAAAGTATAAACTCTGCTTCTGAAGCCACTTTCCAAGACTGACCGAGCAAAATTCTCTATCTCCTAACACCACGATTTTATGACCTGATAGCACCGTCAATATTTTCCCCAATACTCGCTGCTGTTCTTCGAGATTACTACTTCCTTTTTTATCCAATATCTCCCCATAGATTGGGATGGCTCTCTTGTCATAAATTAGACTCACCATCAAGATATTAATTGCTCCCCAACTCGTTCGGTCTATGGCAATATATACTAATCCTTTTATTGTGAATCTCTCCTGCTGTTTTAACATCTCTTTTAAGCAGAGAAACCAGATTTTTTCAATATTCAGAATTTCCAGCTTTAAAAATCTTTTTAGTTTTTTTCTCCGACTCTCAAACAGGATCGGTATTGGCAGTGCTTCTGCTAATATCTCTAACTTAGCTTGCTTTAGTATTTGCCAGGTTCCAACTATCATTAACAACAGTAGATATCTGGCTCGTCCCAGTTCATTTTCTAACACTTTCTGGTATAGTTCACTTATCATTTTTGTTCTCTAGGTCATATTTACTATATATGACTTATCTTTTTTGGAAGTCTGTGTCTGTATTCCATGCTACATAAGCTTTTCAGCTGGCTTGTCCCCCTGTCAGGGAATAGACACACTAGCAATGACTAACAGGCTGACTAAAAGGCGTTTTTTGAACTGGTTAAATTTCCCGGAAATGCAGAGAATCGCCAAAGTAGAAACTAGGCCAGCTGCCACGGCAATAAAGCGAAAGGGAAACTGGATTTTTTGCAGGGGAAAAATGATTTTGTAGAGTGGTAAAGAAAGAGGTGAAATCATCAATAAACTCAGACCCGATAAAACGATTAGAGAAAACAAATTAAATTTTTCTAATTGGTTTCGTCTCTGCCAAACTGCTCGAATACTTAAGAGATAGATAATTAGATAGATGCTGAAAATGAGACTAATTATAAAAGTCTGTCTATTTTGATGAAAGTTATTACCAAAAGCCACCCAATCACCTAGGGAAGTTCCGATCGGTTGACGAATTTCCTTTAAATTAAAAACCGCAGGAATTAGGTAAGGAAAAGAAAAAATTAGGCCGATGATAAAAAAGAGAATCCGCCAGCCAAAATCTCGAAAATTTCTAGTTTTTAACAGGATAATTACCGAATAAATACCAAACAGAAAAAATATAATAATCAGACTAGGTAGGTGAGCTAGTGCTATCAAAGAAGTTGTGATTGTTAGTGCTAAACCATTGGCGAAAGTAATTACATTGGATACTTTTAAGAGAGCGACAATAAAAAAAGGCATTAAAGCAATGGCTAAACATTCTGCTAATGCTCCGCGCCAAAATAAACAGTAAAATAGGTAAGGATTAATTGCTAAAATAATAATTAGTTGATAGTAAAGTATGCCCCTTCTTTTGAATAAATATGCTGCTAAAGTTGAGGCACTAATTATATTGATGAGCAAAATGGTTAGCACCGTAAGTCTTAGAGCAACAACTGGAGAAAATCCGAGCAAATGATAGGGAAAAGCTACATATCTTAAAAGAGGAGGATAGAATAAAAATGCAGCATTTCCGAAGCCTCCATAGCCTTGAGCATACCATTTTGGGAATAAATCTCCAGACTTAACTTGCTCTGCCCAAAAACTATTCCAAAATAAATGAACAAGACCATCATTTGTTCTTTCTGGAGCAAATAAGAAAGCTAACCAAGTGCTACCTATAATCAAAAACACCAGAAGAGCGAAACTAAGTTGTTTTCTATGTAATCGAGCAAGACTAACAAGTATATTCATGATCAGGTAAGCGGAAGATTTTAATCTTTTCCTCGTTATCTAATCCTAGATTTTAGCAATATCAAGCTACAGAATTAAATAATTATTATCTATCAAATAGATATCTTACTTATTTATTTATTCTAGGAAAGTTCTTAGGATAAATTTTAGCATAAACTAGACTAGCTTTTTCAGCTAATACTTGAATTTCATATTCGGAAGATAAATTATCAAAATCTTCTTTACTCATAATAATTTCATGATTTTTATCGCTATTGACGGCAGTTTTAAGTTCTTCAGCACTCCTTACCCACCAAATCGGTCTGTTACTATAAAATAAGGCACTGGGATGATTAAGATCAGCCGATAACTTAGCAATTATTAAGGGATTTTTCTTATTATTACTAAAATCCCCTTGCCCTGCCACTTGTGCTAAAGCAGCTAGGGGAGTTACTCTTGCAGTATAAAGTCCTCTAACTTCTCTGATTCCAGAAAAGACAAAAACCGCAAATAGTAAAATAGTCGCCGATTTAGGAGTAAGCCTTTTCAGTAAAATGAGAACAAGTAGAGTTGCCGCAATCACAAAACAGAAAACTGCTACTATCTGTTTAACTGAAGGACTGATAATGCCAACAATTTTGAGAGGCGTTAAAGGAAAAATAACTAAAGCTACAGTTGCGATACTAATCAATATCCACGAACGAGCAGTAGAAGAAGCTTGTGCCTTTTGAAATAAATAACCGATAAAAATTGCCAAAATCGGATAAAGGGGAAGAATATACCAGCTTAATTTGGTTGATACCAAACTATATAGACCAAAAACCACCAGAAAGAAAACGATTAGAATTCTTGACGAGCTATGGGGCTTTAAAGTATCTTTAACACTGACGATAAAGGCAAAAGGAATTAGATAAACCCAAGGAAAAAAGAATTTAATAACTGTTCGGAAATATGAGAGAAAGTCTCCACTGTTTCCCTCTAGGGGACGGGTTGCCCGTTCAATCACATGATAACCTAAGTATTTCCCCAAAAAAGCCTGTCCATGCTGTAGTAGCACTGTTAAATGCCAGGGAAGAATTATCAAAGTAGCCAAGACAATACTTTGCCAAAAATGCCTTGATTTAAAAGTAGTTAATAACTGTCTTTCAATCAACAGCGTTATCATAATGGCAGCTGGTGCAACAATGGCAGCAAAACCTTTAACCATAAAAGCCAAGGCACAAGCAGTACCAATAAAATACCACCATTTTTGATTGCCTTGGCGAAGATGAAGATAACCGTAAAGTGATAGAAACAGAAAGAATGTCAACATCATATCGGTGGTACCAAACCGAGCAGAATGGACAAATTGATAACTTGCCAACAAAATCAACGAGGCAAAAACTCCTGCCCAATATCCATAAACTTTTTTACCAATTAAATAGATAATAGCAATTAAGGCGACTCCCGATAAAGCCGAAGCGGCTCTTGCCCAAAATTCGTCAACCCCAAATAATTGAAAAAAAGCAGCGGTTGACCACATAAATAGGGGGGGTTTATGAAACCAAGGCACATATCCGTAATGTAGAGTTATCCAGTCACCATTTTGTCCAATCTCTTTGGAAATTTGTGCATATATAGCTTCATCCCAATCTTCTAAACTCCTCTGTCCTAATTTCCACAGCAAGATGATTGCCGATAGAGAAAATAGTAACCAGAGAGTGGCATCTTTAAATTTCGATATAATGACTTGGATTTGCTCAGTTTTTACCATGGAATTAAACAGACTAATTATTGTATTGAAGGAGCGCAAATGGTAACAGTTTTTTCCAGTTCACAGCTTTTCTTCTTGATTCATGGCGGTTATTTATTTGATTATTTTCTTTCTGGTTTTAGGATAGTATATCAAAATGACGTCCTCAGGACAAAAGATTTTTGTGAGGTTAAAATGTCAAAAAAATACCAAATCACTTTCACTCAAGATTGCTCATCTAAGATGCCCATAAATTTCAGGTTAATCGGCCATGTTTTCTGGAAAGCCGAGAAGATTGCTTACACTAGGATAATCCTTGATATAAACCATCTCCTGGCTGGCAGAAAACCAGAGACATTCTACCAAGATGTTATCAAAAACTACCAGAATTGTAAAGTAAATTGACAAGCAGTGGCTACAACAAGCAAAAACCCTCCCCCCGATGACAGCGTTTCTCATCAAGATGAAGTATAACCTGATAGGGCATCGTCATCTCTTGCTGAATCGGGTGACGAAGACCTTTAATCGATATGCGTATCCGATTTATTATAGATTAAACCTCTTGCCTAATGAATTTTTGAGGGTTCAAAAACGGCAAAAATAAGGATTAAATGGCATAAAATCTGTAAATAGACCATTTAATTGATTATTATTCATTCTTGATTCTACTGACGACCGACGACCGACTCCTAATCCTAATCCTAACAACAATTTTTGATTTTTACCAGAGGTTTATTGATTAGGTGTTTCTGTTAAGATGTCTTTGGACAATGGTCTGCAGCTAATTTCAACGATACCCCACTGGGTTGCCAATGATGATCAAACGAATTCTTCTTATCGTCACCTGCCTAATGCTGCTTTGCTGTAGTTTCGGATTATTAAATTTTACCTACGATGCTTCAGTTTTAGCACAGCAGCAATATTATCAGATTCGCTCCCTTCATAGTCGCAATGGTATCGGTAAATTTTATCTAGGACGGGAAATCGCTAAATTTATGGGACACAAAGAAATGTTATGGTTAGAACGTCCTAGTCGCAGTTTCACAGAAAAAGCCGATGATCTGATCACCGCACTACATTTAAAACCCACAGCCCCTGTGACAGATATCGGTGCGGGGACAGGTTATTTTAGTTTTCCTATCACGAATTTAGTAGAACAAGTCTTCGCTGTCCATGTGCAACCCGAAATCAGGGTTAGCGCATCTCAAACGCTATTGACAATTGCCCAATTTTGTGATCCGCTTGTTGTGTAGGCATTTCAAGTGATACCAGTCAATCAGAATAGTTACGAACTCGACCGGAGATGGCAAATTCTCCTCAAATATGCCTGAATCGCCCTCTGGGTAGGCAACCCAGATAAAGTTCATTTTGTCAAGGATTATTGAGATGCGTTTGCTTTGCTTCTGAGTATGAATTTTATCTGCAATCACCCCTCGATCGAGCATTGCTTAAAACAACAATTAATTAATATTTTTCCAGAAAACAACCATAAATTAACTTTATATCGTTGCTCAAAAACTGATAGTATTCTCTATCGTTCACCTCTGTTTTATTATTTTACGCCCGCTCAATGTCAAACCATATTTAACCATTTAATCGCCCTTTTTCCGCAAATTCAGCTTAAAGAAGGATGGCTAGAATTATTATTAGATCAACAATTTTTGTCCTTTTGGTTACTGAAACTAAACGATTTAATCGATAAGTTTTTCTCTGATCAGCTTCCTCTCCATCCCGAAGGAGAATTTTTCTTTTTATTTCAATATACCCACGCTCGCTATTCTAGTTTGTTCCAACTGCTCAATAGGGAAAAAATTAGATTAACCGAGCCAGAACTATTATCCTGGCATCATCCCGCCGAAATAGCCTTAATCCTGCAAATTTTAACCGTTTGTGATTGTTGGGAAGGCCAGAAACTCTATCCCTTAACCGCAAATTTTTGCGAAGCGATGCTCAATTTTGAGCGTAACTGTCGCATTATCGGAGAATCGTCCCCAATTCAGCGATCGAGATTAATCCTGATTAGCGTCAGTCAAAAACTACTTAACCGTCTTCTCCGTCAAAAATGGCAACTGCTACCGTTGACGGAACTATAAAAATATTAACTTTTGTGAATTGAGTGGACAAAATCACTAGCTTATGATAGATTTTAATTAGTGTGAGGAGCGAGCCAGAATAGAGAGCCGAGACGAAACATGGACAGTCGCCGGCTCTCTTTCTGTTGTTCAGGAATTATCTTTTTCTTGGCGATATTTAATAAAAGTGGGCAAATCGACCCGAAAAGAGGAATATTTCGGGGAAGGAGAGATGACAGGTGCGGGCCAATCCCTGTCTTTCTTATTTAAGGATTCTACTGGCTCAATTGTCTCTAATTCCGCTAAAAACTCATCGATGGGAGCCACTTCATCGCTTTCTTGATTCTCTGTCTGAGACCAAGGCTCGATCGCGGCTGCCTTGGCGACAATGGCTAAATCCGGGGCAGAATTGCGATCGCTACCGCCCTGGAAATACTGGGCCAAGGCCGCTTTATACTGGAGGGTGTAGCGTTGCTGACGTTGGAGACGGGTGCGTAATTCCTGCAATTGCTGGTCATAGTTGCACAGTTTTTGGCTTTTTTCCTGATAACTTTCCTGAATTAAGGCACATTCTCGCTCTAAACGGGCTAATTGTTGGCGCGTGCGGGTCAATTCTGCGGTCAAATTGGCAATAATCATCGGTTGCCGTTGTTCTGCTTGACGATACTGTTCGATTTCTCCTAAAGCTCGCTGTAATTGTTGCTTTTCGTATTGCAGTTCCTCGTTTTGCTGCTGGATTAGGGTATCACAACTTTGCAAGCGACGATGTTGCTCGGCTAACCGCGATCGCAGTTCCGCGAGAGCTTGCTCCCGTCGCCAGATCTCCGCTTGTAATTCTTGATTTTGTTGACGTAAATGAGAGGATAGAGCCGGCCAATCTGTCTCATCTGTTGATTGACTCTCATGCTCGACAATTTCAGCAGTGATGACAGTATCCGCATGGGTGAGATGATCGAGGTACAGGTCGGAATTATCGTTCATAAAAGCCAAAGGATGAGGAAACCTAGAAGTTTAGAGACGTTAAAAGCCTTCTATCGTTCCAAAAAAAAATGGGAACCGCATTGTTAGAGACTGCCGCGCGGTTCCACTGCCGATCCTTAAGAGGAGAACACTATAAATAACCATAAGCTTATTAGGAATTTTTGTCAATACTTAATGAAAATTTTTTTCAATAAGTTGGGGGAGAGGGGAATCGACTAATTCCTAGATAGGGTTGGCTGAATAAATCTAAAAACCTTGTTGAGTAAAACTTTTAGACTTTTTTACCATCAAAAAGTGCCAGCCATAAAACCCCACACCCCACACCCCACACCCCACCCCCACGAAAAACTTTTTGCCGCAAACCCTAGATATCTATTGATACAAGCACCGGTCGAGCGGGTTAGCGGCTTGATGTGCTTCAATAATCCTATAGTTTTTATTTTCCTTGTCCTACTATGCCACGTCCCCCAAAGAAAACCCCTAGTACCCCTGAACCCCCCGAAGAGCCAATTAAAGCCACTCCTCCCCTACAACCTCTACAAATTATTAAAAAGGGTTCTAGGGCTGCAGTACCCCCGAAACCCCCGGAAACCCCTCCAGAAATAATTGAGGAAAAACCAGCCGCGGAAACGGTAAAATCAGTCAGTAGCGAGATAAAATCTCCCCTCCGTCCCCGTTCCGATTCGGCTCCTCTATTCCGAAAACCGATTCCCAAAGCAGAAATTCCCGTCATCGAAAAAGCGACGGGAGCCAATGGCGAAGTATTTAATCTGACCGATTCTGTCTTCATTACCGAACCTTTTGGTACTCGTATTCCTGCTATTATTGATAGTTTTTATGCTGATGATCAAGGCGAAATCTGGGCGCGACTCAAACCGGTGGAAGTTAATCCCGATTGTCGCTGGGAACAGGCCTGCATTCGCTCTCAGGGTTTGGTAAAGGCCGAGTAAGACAGTTATCAGTTATCAGTTATCAGTTATCAGTTATCAGTTATCAGTTATCAGTTATCAGATTTGAGTTTTAAGTGTGCAGTATTAACAAGTAATTTAGATAATATCTCTTGCCTAGTTAATTTTTGAGGGTTCAAAAACGTCAAAAATAACGATTAAATTGCCTAATATCTGTAAATAGACCACTTAATTGATTATTATTCATTCTTAATTCTCCTGACTACTGACTACTGCCTCCTAACCAACCAAGACAATTTTTGATTTTTAGAAGAGGTCTGATGATTTGGCCTTCTCAAAAGGTTTATTGATCAAGGCTATGGTATGATTAAAGGTAGTTTGTCAGACTATGATATTTTTCATGATAATCTGTTTTTATCTGATATCATGTTGAGAAAAATTCACTCTCTAAATTTGGGGTTAAATTATGATAACTACATTCATTGAACGGGAAGCAGAACCAATTTTAATTAATGACTTAACCTGGAGAGAATTTAAAGCTGTTGAACAGCTAATCGAGCGCCCAGGGTTAAGGTTATCTTTTTTAGATGGAGTTTTGGAGATTAGAAAAATGCCAGGGAAAAAACACGAAACTATCAAAGAACGTATTGGTGCTTTACTAGAAATTTATTTAGAATTTTTGGGATTAGATTTTACTCCTACTGGTTCTGTCACCTTAGAAAATGAATTTGAAAAGGTTAAAAGAGAAGGTGATAAATCCTATGAATTGGGAGCCAATAGAAAACATCCTGATTTAGTGATTGAGGTGGTTGTTAGTAGTGGAGGAATTAATAAACTGGAAGCATACAAACGGTTACAAATTCCCGAAGTTTGGTTTTGGATGAATGATGAGTTATTGTTTTATAGTTTAGGAAATGAGGGATATAAAGCTGTTAGTAAATCGCAACTTTTACCGAGTTTAGATGTAGGTTTATTGATGCGTTGTATTAATACAGAAAATCATGCTCAAGCCCTGCGGGAATTTAGAGCAGGGATAAAAATTATTGAATCAACATAACCATATAAAATGCTGATTTTTTCCGCCTATCTAAAGATTATGGGTTAACTTAACAGTTGCAGAATGCCAAGAATTAAATTCTCAATATTCTATCAAAAGGGAACAAGTTTTTAACCGTTTCATCGCCTCCGTATTATTAGAAGAAAGACGAGCAGGTAATATTCCTGCTTGGGAAGGAATTAGGATTATAAGAGAAAGGATTTAATAGCGATATTAATCCTTTAAAAGACAGTATTTTTTTTGAAAATGCTCTCATTTCATCAACTCAATAACCAGTCTAGATGATACTGTAAACATTGCTTGAGGTCGTAGCGTTGCTTGATAGTTTCCCTGGCCTTTAAACGCAGATTTTGCCAACCCTGGGGATAATCTAACACTTCATCCACGCGATCGGCTATTTGTTGGGGAGAAAAGAAATCCACTAATAAACCATTTTCCCCATCAGTAATTAATTCTCGCACGGGGGGAGTATCGGAACCAATCACGACGCAACCCATGGCCATAGCCTCTAACATTGACCAGGACAGCACAAAAGGACGAGTAAGATAGATATGGGCGGCCGATGCCTGTAAAACCTGTTTATATTGACCGTAGGGCAGAGAACCGGTAAAATGCACCCGGGATAAATCCAAAGAAAGGCTTTCTAACATCAATTGTTTATAGGTTTTGCCGTCCGGTAGAGTTTTCCCATAAGCGACCCGATCCTCCCCGACAATCACGATATGACAGTTAGGCCGACGGGCTAAAATTAGGGAAACAGCCGTCATAAATTGGGGAAAACCGCGATAGGGTTCCATTCCCCGGGTTGCATAGGTGACAATCTCCTTAACACCGGATAAATCTAAACCTATCTCTGGAATCACTAACTGCACATCGGGACGGGGACAGAAATAGTCCGTATCGATGCCATCGTGTAAAACCGTCAGTTTCGAGTGAAATTCGGGGGGAAATTGTTGTTTTTGCCAGATAGTCGGCGATAAACCTCGATCGCAACTGACCAGATCGATCAGGATTGGCGCATTTTTAATTCTAATCCGGGCCTCGGCATCAGCATTAAGGGGATCCTCTGGATCAAAATCAGCATCGGAACCATGGGCATGATAAAACCATTCAAAATAGGCTAAAAACTTAGTTTTCGGGAAAATATCCTTGATAAATAGACCCGGCCCCCAGCCAGAATGTGCATAGACAATATCGGGATAAAATCCTTGATTTTTCAGTTGTTGGCAAACAGCATAAACCGCTTGACCTTGTAAAACCGCACTTTCAAGGGGACGGACATAATGATGGGTTTGGGGAGAAACAGCGCGACTTTCCTTGTAAATAAATTTTTTTACCCCCGCTATCTCTCCCTCTTGCCTGGTAGTGCCGAAAATCACTTGATTTCTGGGGTCTTGAGCTAAAACCGTGCTTAAATGGCGAAATTGGGCGGGAAAATTGGCATGAAGGAATAAAAATTTCATCGCGGGTAAAGGTTTAGAAAAAGCGATCGCTAATCGTACATTGTCCCTGAAAACGGAGCAGATGATCGCATAATACCAAAGCCATCATCGCTTCCACCATGGGGACCGCTCGGGGTAAAACACAAGGATCGTGTCTTCCTTTGGCTGCCAGGGTGGTTTCTTCCCCGGTGCGCGTCACGGTTTTTTGTTCTTTACCGATAGTCGCAGTGGGTTTAAAAGCGGTGCGGATAATAATATTTTCGCCGTTACTGATTCCTCCTTGGATGCCTCCCGAACGATTGCTAGTGGTGCGAATTTCCCCGTTATCATCGATAAAATACTCGTCATTGTGTTCGCTGCCGGTTAAGAAGGTTCCCGCGAATCCCGATCCGATTTCAAATCCCTTACTCGCGGGTAAGGACATCATCCCCTTAGCTAAATCGGCTTCTAGCTTATCAAAAACGGGTTCTCCTAGACCTTTCGGCACATTTCTGGCTACACATTCCACCACACCGCCGATCGAGTCTTTATTCAGGCGAATTTGGTCGATCAGGGCGATCATTTTGGCGGCCGTTTCCCCGTTGGGACAACGCACTATATTACTTTCCACCTCGTCGAGGGTGACGGTGTTGGGGTCGATGATTGCCTCAATATCTTTAATTCGCTTCACATAGCCGATAATCTCGACATTATAGACAGATTTAAGGATTTTTTTAGCGATCGCTCCTGCGGCCACCCGGCCGATGGTTTCCCGGGCCGAGGATCTGCCTCCTCCTTTCCAGTTGCGAATGCCGTATTTTGCCTCGTAGGTAGCATCCGCGTGGGAAGGTCGGAATTTCTCGGCCATTTCGTTGTAATCTTGCGAGCGAGCATCCTGATTCCGCACTAAAATAGCGATCGGTGTACCGAGGGTTTTACCTTCAAAAACGCCCGAAATTATCTCACAAATGTCATTTTCCCGACGCGGGGTCACGATTCTGCTTTGTCCCGGTTTGCGACGGTCTAAATCGATTTGAATCTCCTCTTCGGAAATTTCTAAGCGCGGAGGACAACCATCGATAACCACTCCTACCCCACCCCCGTGAGATTCTCCAAAAGTGGAAACCCGAAATAGTCGTCCGAAAGTGTTACCCATAATCTCAATGTCTATTAAGCCTCAAGCTTTTATTGTACCTGAACGGTTATCAGTGATCAGTGATCAGTGATCGGATGTGAGTTTTTAGTGGACAGTCTTAAGTAGAAAATTGCCGTTTTCTTGTCACTAATACCATTTTTCAAAAGTAATCGCAGGGATGGTTAATTTCCCTTACCCCCAACCCCCCCAACCCCCCCGACATCGGGGAGGCAAGGGGGGAGAGGGGAGTAAAATGCCGGCTCTCTTATTCTTTGTGTGATAAGTTTAACTTATATAATACCGATCGATCTTTGTGTCCCTTGTGTCTTTGTGGTTCGTTCCATTTGCTCGCCAGCAGGAATGTATTTTAGAATACATTTTACCCACCAAACCCAAGAGAGTAAAATGGCTGCTACGAATAAAGGAAAATAGTATGATTACTGTTTACTGATCACTGTTCCCTGATAACTGAAAGGTCTTCTGTCTTCAGGTTAAGATGCCAAAAAAAGGCTATTCTTTACCTGATATAACCCGGCGAAAATTTGATGACTTCCTTGTTGGTTCACACTTACCCTTCTCTTGTCAAGGGTATTTTAATTAAACGTTACAAACGCTTTTTTGCCGATATACAATTGGACAACGGAGAATTAATTACGGCCCATTGCGCTAATACCGGACCGATGACAGATGTATGTGTAGAGGGTCAACCGGTTTATCTTTCTCGCAGTGATAACCCGAAGCGAAAATTAGCTTATACCTGGGAGATGATTCAACTGGGGGAGACTTGGGTGGGAGTTAATACCAATCTTCCTAATCAGGTGGTGAAAAATGCCCTGTTGCAGGGAGTTTTTCCCGATTTGGTCAAAAATGACACCGAGGTGCGATCGGAAGTGGCCTACGGTCAAAATAACGGCAGTAGAATTGATTTTCTTTTGACCCATGCTGATAATTCCCTCACCTATATCGAGGTGAAAAATACCACTTGGAATCGGGGAGAAACGGCACTTTTTCCCGATACTGTCACCACGCGAGGACAGAAGCATTTAAACGAATTAATGGCTTTATTGCCGGCAGCGGAAGCGATTATGCTCTACTTTATTAATCGGGGTGATTGTTACCGATTTGCTCCGGGGGATAGTAAAGATGCTAAATACGGGCAGTTATTGCGTCAAGCAGTGGCTAAAGGAGTCAAGGTTTTACCCTGTCGCTTCCAAGTGACACCCACGGGAATTAATTATTTAGGTTTAGCAGAATTGCAACTGTGAAACCAGTGGTTTAGAGGGGCCAGCTTTTGACAAAATCCCCCAGACCGCAACTGACCTTGAAAAGCTTAGAGACACAGTTACCTGTGTCTCTACTGGGGATTTTGTCGATACATATTTGAGGTAATTTGTCAAGGTTTTTGATAACTAAATTCCGTGGCGCATTTTCTCTAATTTCTGTTGCACCTTAGCATCGAGAGAATGGAACAAAAAACGCCCTTTGGGACTTTGAGAAGAACTCTGGGATTTTCTCAGACGACGACCGGTTAAATCCACCTCGATTTCCAGACGTTGAGCGGAAATCCACTGGGCCCCATAACCCATAACGGTCATTTTTTGGGCATTATCAGAGGTAGCGACGATAATCCGTCCGATAGCTGGGGCGCGATCGTGCCAAAAATCGGCACAGGTTTTCTCGATATAGGTGTCGGCGGTTTGAGCGTGAGCGGTAAAATAAACCGATAAATGGTTAGTGTAGCGTTCCTGGCTGCTGGGGGTGTCTTGAAAGTAGGAATCGAAGACGATTTGGGTTTGATAACCCTGATGGTGCGTGTAACCGATTAAGGTTTCAATTAACTTGTCTCGCGCCGGTTCGAGACCGTGGCGATCGCTAATTTTTTTCAGGGACGGCCAAGCGCCGATGACGTTGTAGCCGTCAACCAGCAGAAGGGAACGATCAGAAGAATTAAGCATGGCTTTGAGAGTAATTCGTGTGGCATTAAGGGCAGTTCTAAAAAACAGCGTCCTAATGATATTAACAAAAAATCTAGGATTCTCCCGCCGCACTTGCCAATAATCTCGCTTTTAATTCTAGGGCATTTCCCTGATCCGTTACCTTGCCACCCTCCAACAAAAATGCTCCATCGCTGTAATCCAATTCATCAAGGCGATGCGTCACCCAAAGGGCCGTAATCCCCCGGTTTTTGACCAATTTCTGCACTTGAGAGACTAATTCTATTTGGGTATCCCCATCCAAAAGGGCGGTGGGTTCATCAAAGAGCAAAACCTCGCAATGACGAGCTAAAGCCCCGGCAATGGCGATTCTTTGCTTTTGTCCGCCACTGAGAGCATAGATCGGTCGTTTTTCCATTTCTAATAAATTCACCGCCCCTAGGGATTCCCGCACCCGGGCCCGAATTTCCGGCGTGGATAAACCCTCGGATACCAACCCAAAAGCCACATCTGCCCCCACTGTTGGCATAACTAACTGATGGTCGGGATTTTGAAAAACAAAACCGAGGGGGTTAGGTATCTCTATTTCCCCGCGACTAGGTTTTAATAATCCCGCTAAGAGCCGCAGCAGGGTTGATTTACCGCTGCCATTTGTCCCCAACAACATCCAAAATTCCCCTCTGGGAACTTGCAAAGAGCAGCCATTTAATACTGATTTCCCATTCGGCCAGCTAAAGCAGAGGTCTGTTACTTTTATAGTCATGAATTATTAGCCTTTTCAGTTATCAGTTATCAGTTATCAGTTATCAGTTATCAGTTATCAGTTATCAGTTATCAGTTATCAGTTATCAGTTATCAGTTATCAGTTATCAGTTATCAGATTTGAGTTTTGAGTTTTCAGTGGAAAGTGTTATGTAGGCGGTTGCCGTTTTTTTGTCACTGATTACTGATTACTGCTCACTGATAACTGATTAAAGAACTATTCTGTGGCTCAAGCGACAAACCCCGGCGCTTTACCAGTGGAGGCAGCCCCGGATTTTTGTGACACAATCACCGCACTGATCTGATCGCTCAAAACCGCCACCTTTTTATCGGTTTGTTTTTCGCAGGTTAATTCTAATAATTCCGGATTCGGCGATCGCATAGCGTTAATAATTGTTTGATACAAAGCGTCTGCTGCTGCTTCTTCCTTGCGCTGCACGGAAATGGGGATGGGCGAGAGTTTCAGGGTAATATCGATCGAATACATAGTTTAGCGTTCCCTTCCAAAAAACAAGTCAAAAACCATTGTATAGCAGGGCTTGGGTGTTGGGGTTTTAGGGTATTAGTGATCAGATGTGGGTTTTCAGTTCACTGATTGCTGTTCACTGTGGGGATAACCCTAGCATCATAACCGATTAACTCTCGGCAGTTGCTGTGCAGAGGCGTTGTTAGCTGGCAATCACTTGCTTCAATGAATGTGCATGGTGCGTTCCCCAAAAATCTATCGGTACAGCAGTAGGGGTTGCATCAGGGAACGCACCCTACAGCTACAGCACAACGGTGATCGCACTTAGGGTGCGGCGGAATTGCCGTCTGGTGCAGCGCATTGTTGGGAGTCCATAAGTCTTTTGATCAGAGCATTACTCATGAGAATTGCTTTTTGGTGATCATTTTGTGCAATACTAATTACTTCTTCAGCATCTTCATCACTGATCATTTCAAATTGTTTCTGGCTTGGACATAAGCTATCATTCAAATCCCTTGGTTCAAACTTGTCTAATTCATCACCATAACTTCGTTTATTGATTTTTATTATTTCCTGTCCAATATCACTGAGCAAATACACAAACAATTTATTAATAAATTGTTGTCCTAATTTATTTGGATAAAAGGAATGAAAGCAGGTAAAATTTATTGCTGTTGTGAAATTGCGTATTACTTTTAACCTGCCCCTGCTAAAGACTCCGAATAAAATTGGAGCTGGTTTTCTCTTTTCAATTTTGTACCAGGTGTTCCTTGTTTTTGTAAGATACCTCCCATGGTATCCCAATTTTTCGCCTTCTTTTATGTAATTTCGTATTTCAGAGTTGTCGTGATCTTTTACATCTAAACAATAGACTGGCTTATCCTCATTGTATAGTATATTAAAATCATGCTCAGTAAATACTGCTTTGCGGATTTGAGAGCTTTTTGTAATACACTTACAAATATTGTTATCACTCAACTTCCGTTGCTCAATTTTTGATTTTTTTAACGCAAAAAATTCATTTGCGCCAGTAGCAATACCTCTCGTAAACGTACCGTATAGGGACAACTTACAGAAGCCATTTGGGTATACTTGTTCAGTGAACAATGATGAAATAATAGGTGTCCACTTTTGGTTGTATGGTAAATTCGATGGTTCGATTTCCCACTGATAGAATTTACTAATATCAGATATTTTATCTATTTCATCACTTTTTTTGATCTGTAAAATTTTAATGGTTTCTTTTTTTCCGTCATTTTTACAAAGAAGCACACAAACGGTTGTAGTTGCCTCTGGAAAAATTTCTTTTTCATTGGCAAAGATTATTATTTGCTTCAATAAATGATTTTCAAGGAGACTTTTTTTGATTTCTTTTCCGTAGCCAGTATTAAAAAACTCAAAAGGCATAATATACGCCAAGTTACCATTGATTTTAAGTTCTCTTAAAGACTTGACAAGGAATACGGAAGAGATATTAGAGTAACCGATAAGTTTCTTCCCTATTTTTTCTTCAATTTTTGGTAATATATCATGACGCTTAAGAAATTTCTGAAATCGCATATATGGTGGATTACAAATGATACCGTCAAAATTTTCAGTTTCAGCTTCGAGGTAATCACTATTGATAACTCTCAAATAAGGACTGTCACCATTACGATTGAGAAACTCAAATATATTTCTATCAATCTCATATCCCATGAAATGTACTTGATTACCTGAAGGTGTTTTTATTGCTTCATCATAAAAAACGCCTAAGCCAAACGCTGGGTCTAATACTGTTTCTGGATTATCTTTTAAAACCCACTGTACCATGAGGCGAGCAACGCACATAGGTGTAAAAAACTGACCGTAATCCTTCCTATGATTAAGTGGAGTTTCAGCTATATATTTTAACTCACGCATTAATAACATCCCTTAGAAATATTTTATTATCAAGGTATCCCTTGCCGCCTGCAAAAGTCACATAAAAAAGCAGACGACCCCTATCTAATTCTTTCAGAGCCGATTTATGTTCAGGCATATCAATTTTTCCAAGGACTTCTTTTCCAATTTGCACATTGATCTTGATCGTAGTTTTGCCTTGATTTTTTACATCTCTTTCTATTGAAAAATTATTTCCATCATTGTTATCGTTTGAAACCAGTGCCAAAATATCTTTAAATGATATTATATATGCCTTGTCAAAAAATACTTGTAGATAAAAATGCTTGACATTATATTTCTGAATCCACCTGTTGACCAAGGCAACATCTTCAATTTTTGGGGTAATGCCCAAATAATCGCGTTTGTGCAGTATTTTTATATTTTCTTTGAGATTCTTCAGTAATTCAGTTAGATTTCTTAACTCTTTTGTTGATGACCATGACGGACAACGAAAGTCTAATTCTCTAAAGGTGTCATCTGTAGCATTTGACATTAGATTGTAAATTGTCTGGTTTTTTCGCCTTAATAGATCACCAAGGGCGGTATTGATTATGTCTTGTCTAATTTCTTCGCATTTTTTAATGGCCCGATCTTGTCTGTCCCGCATGAATGCCGCATATTTGTCTGCTAAAAAAGAACTTGATCTTACTTCAATCGCAGCCACAGCCTGCCTTATGTGCTGATCATTTTTAATGTCAATACTTCCATCTGGAAAGTCTCTGACCTTAAATATCAGGATATCTGGCCTCTTACCTATCGCATTAAGTTCACTCTGATATTCCATATAGAAATCAGCAAATCCATCATCACCTGCGGCTATGGATTCGGAACGCCCATATTTAACAGCAAAATAATCACCAGAATATTCATTGACTGCCTTAAAGACGATTGTTTCAGCCCAATCACCCTGTTCCTTGTTCGTGAGAAATTCGGAGTTAGCCATTGTTGGGGGCTTTCCAGTCATTTGTATTTCAGTATCAATCTCAAGTGGTGATTGCTTGATCAGGTTCAGAATATCATCTTTGTACATGAATTCTCCTTCTTGTTCAGCCCAGCCATCAATTATACCGCTCCCTGCGGTCGAGCAACCCTCCTCTATCCTACTATCTCACTTCCATCGGTCTAACACCCCTTAATAGGACTTAATAGCGCACCGTGCGGTTTAATCACCTCAATTTGGGGATAATTACCGCACAGAGGGGTCTAGCATTCCACTCAAGACGTGAAGACGACAATACCAAGCAATTGAGGCGGCATATCTCCCCATCTCCCCAAATCCCCATCTCCTCCCGCAACGGCTCGACTGAGCTTCGCCGAATGTCGCCCAGCAACTGGTCTCCCGAAAAAATTTTAGATTTTCTTAAGATCGACCTAAAAAATATTGGTCATTTTTTCCAATATAGTGTAAGTTAAGAAAAGTAAAGATTTCTCACAATTCTTCTACACATCTGCTGGCCTGCTCGGATAGATGGAGAAGAGAGCGCGGAATCTTAGCAATAATATACATTTTTCGGAGAAAACCCCCATGACCATTGCTGTCGGACGCGCCCCAGAAAGAGGGCTGTTTGATGCTCTCGATGACTGGCTCAAAAGAGACCGTTTCGTCTTCATCGGTTGGTCTGGTTTACTACTCTTCCCCTGCGCCTTCATGGCCCTAGGTGGA
>NZ_JAPZSO010000139.1:0-62573 GCF_027531715.1 Microcystis sp. LE19-8.1F
TAGGGCATACGGGAACTTTCGGGCTAGATCCGATAAACGCTTGGGGAGAGAATACCTCTACTTTTTCAGAAGCGATTCTGTCTAAGCAAGTAATCTCTTTGAACCAAGAATCCCCGTCGCTTTAGCGCGGGGAGTGTCAAAATGGTGAAATATAGGTTGTGCAGACAGAGCGCCATGAAACACACATTATCCGTATTAGTTGAAGATGAAGCGGGAGTTTTAACCCGTATTGCTGGATTATTCGCCCGTCGCGGCTTTAATATTGAAAGTCTGGCCGTGGGTCCGGCCGAACAGATGGGAGTTTCTCGCATTACGATGGTAGTACCCGGGGACGAGGACAGCATCGAACAGTTAACCAAACAACTTTACAAATTAATTAACGTCCTCAAGGTGCAGGATATCACCCAAACCCCCTGTGTGGAAAGGGAATTAATGCTGATTAAAGTTAATGCTACCGCCGATCGCCGAGCGGAAGTGATCGAATTAGCGCAGGTATTCCGAGCGCGGATTGTGGATATTTCCGAGGAAACCCTGACCATCGAAGTGGTGGGGGATCCGGGTAAAATGGTGGCGATTATGCAAATGCTGAATAAATTTGGCGTTCGTGAGGTGGCGCGTACCGGTAAAATTGCTCTGATTCGCGAGTCGGGAGTCAATACGGAATACCTCAAAGCTTTAGAGGCTAAAATGGCAATTTAGGGATATTGGCTATGAATTGGGGTGTTGGGGTTTTAGGGTTTTAGTTGAAATTCCCCACTTCCCCACTTGCCTATTGCCTATTGCCTATTGCCTATTGCCTATTGCCTATTGCCTATTGCCTATTGCCTATTGCCTATTGCCTATTGCCTATTGCCTGTTGTCTCTTGCCTCCAGAAGCTGATAACTGATAAAAACTATGTCTAAGCAGTCGCCGAAAACCCAAATTAGTCAACTTGTCACCGTTGCCGTGCAGAAATTGCAAGGAAAGGTGAATTTTCAGGCGGTAAATCTCAAAAAAGGGGCGAGAGTTCCTGAATTACGCCTTAAAAACGAGAATGGCAGTGGGGAAAGCAAATATCCCCTCATTGGCGATCGCTATTTGTTAGGCCGCAGTTCCAGTTCCTGTGATATTACTATCCGTAATACCGTGGTCAGTCAGATTCATTGTTCCCTACAGCGTGACCCAAAAAATCCCCATAATTTCCTGCTTACAGATGAAAACTCCACCAACGGGGTTTATATGGGTAAACGTCGTCTCAAAAGCGTTTCCCTGCGTCATGGTGATACCTTTACCCTGGCCCCCCCAGACTTAGCCAATTGTGTCACCATCTCCTACTACTGTCCCCCTCCCCTGTGGGCGCGACTTTTGCGCTATGGTTTCTACGGTGCGGGCGGTATTTTCGGTTTATTAGTTTTAGCGATTATCTGGGAAAGTCGTAGAGTTAATGTTTATCCACTCCCTTCCGGGGTGAGCGGTCCGGTGGTGGTTTACCCTAGGGATGGTCAAACTCCCCTCAATCCCATTCGACAGGAAACTCACCAAGAATTAGATAATCTGGGCGATTTTTCTCCCTATCTGCCCCAGGCGGTTGTCGCTTCCGAAGATAGTCGTTTTTACTGGCATTTTGGGGTTGATCCTTTGGGGATTGTCCGGGCTGTTATGATTAATTGGCAAGGTCAAGGCATTCGTCAAGGGGCCAGTACCCTAACTCAACAGTTAGCGCGTAGTTTATTCCCCGAAGTCGGTCGCCAAAATACTGCCGATCGCAAACTCCGGGAGATGGTTGTCGCTTTACAATTAGAAGCGGTCTATAGTAAGGATACAATTCTCAAAACCTATCTCAATCGAGTTTATCTCGGTCTGGCCGGTTACGGTTTTGAAGACGCGGCCCGCTTTTATTTCGATAAATCCGCTAGAGATTTAGATATCTCCGAGGCTGCTACCCTTGTGGCTATGTTACCCGCCCCGAATTTATTTAATCCCATTCAAGATTACGACACTTCCGTACAATATCGCAATCGTGTCATCGATCGCATGGCCCAATTAGGCATGATTTCCCCGGAAGCGGCCGCCAGCGCCCGCAGATCCCGCATTGAAATCAGTCCCCAAGCCAAAAAATCCCTATCTAGTACGATTGCACCATATTTTTATAGTTACGTTTTCGAGGAATTACAGGCTCTTTTAGGGGAGGAAGTGGCGAAAGAGGGCAATTTTATCGTTGAAACCAGTTTAGACCGCCGGCTGCAGGCGATCGCAGAAAAAAGCCTAAAAAATAATGTCTTAAACCAAGGCCACCGCTATCGTTACTCCCAAGGGGCGTTAGTTACCTTAAACAGTCAAACCGGGGAAATTCTCGCTTTAGTCGGGGGAGTTGATTATCAAAAAAGCCAATTTAACCGCGCTATCCAAGCTAAACGTCAACCCGGTTCCACTTTTAAGGTATTTGCTTATGCTGCCGCCCTGGAACAGGGAATATCGCCCTATAAAACCTATACCTGCGCTGGACTCTCTTGGCAAGGACAAGCCTATTCTCCCTGTGAACGCAGTAGCGGGGGGGTCAATATGTTTCAAGGTTTAGCGCAATCGGAAAATAGCGTCGCCCTTCGCATTGCTCGCGAGGCAGGATTAAGTAATGTGGTCAATGTGGCGGAACGTTTGGGGGTGAAATCACCTTTAAATCCCGTACCGGGGCTAATTTTAGGGCAAAGCGAGGTAAATGTCTTGGAAATGACTGGCGCTTATGGGGTTTTTGACCATGGCGGGCGCTGGAATCGTCCCCACGCCATTAAACGCATTCTCGACGCTTCCGACTGTAAAAATGTGGAGGATTTGAGTACCTGTCGGGTTATTTATGACTATGGCGACGATAGCGATAGAAATCAGCGGGTAATCTCCCCTAAAACCGCCGAAACGATGAATAGCTTATTGCGGGGGGTGATAACTAATGGTACAGGAGGCGCTGCCAGTATTGGCATGGGAGAAGCGGGTAAAACGGGAACTACGAATAATTATGTGGACCTCTGGTTTATCGGTTATCTTCCCCGTCGCCACTGGGTGACAGGCATTTGGTTAGGTAATGATAATAATTCTCCCACTGCGGGCAGTAGTCAACAGGCAGCCAAGTTATGGGGCGATTATCACCGTCAGTTAATCACCACACAAAACTAACCCCAATAGTTCTGAAGCTCAGACCCATTTTAACCGTCTATCCTTAAGATTAGTGGAATCCCCCCAACCCCCCCGACATCGGGGGGTCTTGCCTCTTGCCTCATCTCAACTAACAATTTAAATGGTTCACAGTAATAAGGGTGTCCTAGCCCTAGCTAACACACCCAGTATCTGTCTATCTCAATGGAGCGAGAGGACTCCCGTTAACTGCTACGCGGTTTAACGGGAGATAAATCGCCACCAGAATAAAACTAACGCGGTAGCGTTTCCACTTTCGGGGAGTTTTGATTCTCAACATATTTTTTTAGTTGTTCAACAGTTACTCCGCCACAACTGGCCACGAAATAACCTCCCGTCCAAAAATAGGGTTTGTTGTAGAAATACTTGGCCGCCAAATACGGAAATTCTTGTCTAATTAAGCTACTACTAACTGTTTTAAGGTTAGCGATTAATTTGGATAAAGCGATGTCAGGCTTGTCATCAATAATCAGGTGAACGTGATCCGATTCACCATTGAAATCAAGCAACACGCTTTCCCATTTCGTCAGCGTTGACGCAAAGATTTCTTTAAGTCGAGCTAAGATTTCATTGTTAATAGCTTTTCGCCGGTATTTGATGACGAATACGACCTGAGCGGTAAGTCTATAAACAGAGCGAAATCCATGATTGTAATCGGTTGACATATTAGGCAGTAAGTGTTATAATCTAATTATATACCACGAAACAAACGACAGTGATAACGCTTACCTACCAGTACAAACTAAAGGTAAATAGGCAACAGGAACGGGAGATTGTACATATTCTCGATGTTGGCAAGAGCGTTTATAATTACGCTCTCTCGGAACGGAAAGATTGGTTAAACTCTCGAAAGTCTCTTGCGGATCACTGTTCGCTAGTTTCCGAGTACATAATTCCTGCGGATGAACCTTATCCTAATTACTTCGTTCAAGCCAAAAATCTAACGGAAGCTAAAAAAGTTTACCCGATATTAAAGACGGTTAACGCTCAAGTTTTACAGCAAGTTTTAAAAACTGTAGATAAAGCTTTTTCTGACATGAAATCGAAAGGCTTCGGCTTTCCTAGATTTAAGAAAAAGATGCGGAGTTTTGTTTTTCCTGCGCTGTCAAAAAACTTCTTAGGTGACGAATACTTAAATTTTCCGCAATTGGGAAAAATTCGGATTAGGAAATCTAGGGAGTACCCGTCTGGGTTTGAGCCTAAACAAGCTCGAATTATCCAAAAAGCGTCGGGATTTTACGTTTCGGTTTCTTTCCAATCTACGGAATTAGTTCCCGATATGACAGTGGGGAAGACCTGTTTAGGAATTGACGCGGGAATTGAAAGTTTTGTCGCTACTTCACGAGGAGATTTAATCAAAGCCCCTCGATTTTTGTTGAAAGTACAGAGTAAGCTTAAATTGCTACAAAGACGCTTGAAACGGAAAACTAAAGGCTCAAACAGTTGGTTAAAACTTCAGGAGAAGATAGCAAGATTACATGAAAAAGTGTCTAATACTCGTAGAGATTGGCACTTTAAACTAGCTCATTATCTTTGTGATCTTGCTGATAATATCTTTGTTGAGGATATTAACTTCGTTTCCTGGTCTAGGGGTATCGTTAGAAAACAATCTCTAGATTCGGGCATCGGTAGTTTTATTAACGAGATACTACCGTTTGTTATTTGGAAACGGGGAAAATATTATCTTAAGGTTGATAAAAACGGAACCTCGCAAGAGTGTCCGAATTGTGGCGCAATTACTGGTAAAAAAGCATTATCGGAAAGAGTTCACCGGTGTGATTCTTGCGGTCACATAGAACCAAGAGATACAGCATCAGCAAAGGTAATCGAGAACCGAGGAAAAAACGCGGTCGGACTGACCGTGTTAGAAAACGCTCGCGGAGGCGATTTGACGGGGATCCTCCAGTTAAACCAGGTCGATCTAGTTAAAAGCCTAAGAACCGAGAATCCCCCGCTACACCGCGCGAGCGGTTAGCGGGGGAGAGTCAATCAAACAAGGAAATTAAATGAAGGCGAAATTAGCAGCAGCTAATGTACCAGTAATCGAGGTAATTGTCGCAACGGGGATGTTGGCGGTTGACCAGTCACTGTCATTGTCATAGAGGAGGGTCTTTGTATCGGTGGCGAAGGCAAAACGAATTAATGGTTTAGTAGTCTCCAAGGCCTCGATATTATCAAAAATATCAACAATGATACTGCTAGAAAGATTGGCAGCAGTAGCCGCATTACTAACAACTGGCGGCGTACCTGCTGCTGGAGCGCCCGAGTAATTAGTAACAGTAAATGCAAAGACATCATTGTCACCGGTAATGAATTGGGAAACTATCTGACCACCCTGATTGGTAAATACAAATCTATCAGCACCATTACCACCATCCAGGGTATTCGTCGTTCCCCCGTTACCGGTTAGGGTATCGTTTCCGTCGCCACCGGTTAGGGTATCGGCTCCCAGTCCACCAACTAGGCGATCGGCTCCCGCGCCACCAACTAGGGAATCCGCACCCCCGATACCACTCAGGATATCGTCTCCGTCGAAACCGAATAGGGTATCAGCTTGGTTGCTGCCAGTTATGCTATCGTTTCCATTGGCACCTCTGAGGACGTAATTTTCAGTGCCACTCAAAGAGGCAATACTGTTACTGGAATTAGCCGTGTTTTCTGCTTTAGTAAAGCTTTGACCACCACCAAAGTCGAGGATATGGGTTCCTAAAAAAGTGGAGGAGACGAAAGTGTCAGTTCCGGCAGGAAGAAAATAATTTTGTGAAAAAGAGCTATTATAACCAGTTAGGTTAGCACTCGCCACGTCAGTCTGACCGACTCCGTTGCGAAGTCTCCAAGTGGCACGTCCAGAAAATCTGCCTAAAGAAGTAAGATTTCTACCGGTGACTGTGGTAGGGATAGAAACGGCTAGGTTGATATTTGTTGCATTAGCTGTCCAAAAAGCTGTTAGAGATGTGGTTGCTGTTGGAGCCGTGATATTAAAACCCGTGGTGGAGCCAATCGGAGCAGAAATGGTGATAGGCATAGTTTTTTCTTTGAGTGATATGTTTGAACTTGAAGAGTTTGACAGTCTTCCTCCGATCATTATATACCGAGAAAAAAAATGCAATCATGTTTGCGAGGCTTGTTTCCTGAATTATTGCTAATGGTTAAGTTTTTATCAATTTTGGGTTAATTTTTGGCTGGGTATGACATAAATCACCCCAGAAATTAAAGTTAATGTTACTGATAGCCAAAAAGCGAACTGAGAAATTAAGTTATATTCAGAAGGCAAGGGAGCAATTAAGAGAGCGATAGCGACAATTTGGCTGACTGTTTTGCTTTTTCCCCACCAATTAGCCCCTTTTATGTCGCTATTTCCTGTTAAATTCGGATTAATGCGCCAACCAGCGATCGCTAATTCCCGAGCAAGAATCAAAAATACTCCCCAAGCAGCAATTAAATCCATTTCAATCAGAGCTAAAAGAGGAGCGAGAACCAGCAATTTATCGACCAAAGGATCTAGAAATTTACCTAATTCGGTGATTTGATTTAATTTTCGCGCTAGATAACCATCGAGCCAATCGGTGCTGGCAGCAATTAGAAAGATAATTAAACTTAACCAGCGCTCGATTTCTGTGCCTTGGTGCAACCAGTATAAAATTAATGGCAGTCCCAAGAGTCGCGATAGGGTAATCGAGTTGGGTAGGTTCATTTTTCAGTGATCAGTAAACAGTAAACAGTAATCAGTAATCAGTAAATAGTGACCAGTAAACAGTAAACAGTGACCAATCACTAACCAATGATAACTGATAACTGATAACTGATCTTTAGCTGGCTAATTTGAGATCGAAATTACTTTGTTTATTGCCTAATTGTCTGAGCCAACGATAATTATAAGCTAAAGCACCTCGCAGGGTGGGATAAACGGCATAATTAACGCCAAATTCTTGGCAAACTTCCGCTAAGATTGAGGCAATTTTGGGGTAGTGAATATGACAAATTTGCGGAAAAAGATGGTGAACAACTTGATAATTTAATCCCCCTAAATACCAATTTAAAAAGGCATTTTTAGGAGCAAAATCTACGGTAGTTCGCACTTGAAAGATTGCCCATTCGTCTTCGATTTGGTTAGCTGCCGAGGGTTGAATAAATTCGGCGGGTTCCAAAACGTGAGCTAACATAAATACATGACAGGCAAGCACTCCATAGGTCATAAAAGCAATGAGAAAACCGATCGCTATTTCTAGGGGACTATAACCAACTAAGAGAGGAATGCCAATAAACCAAAAGAGATAAACAACTTTTCCGCTCAATAAAACGAATAAATCGATCGGTTTAGGATTGGGAATTTTAATCTCGCCAAAACGATTACAAAAGAGGATGGAGCGCACATCGGAGAATGACCAATAGATAGGAATTATAGCGTAGAGAATCGGGATAAATAAATGTTGATAACGATGATACCATTTATGCTCGGCATGGGGAGTCATTCGCACGATACCATCGCCGTGAATTTCCACATCGTACCCTAAAACATTGGTGTAGGTATGATGGAGATAATTATGACGAAAACGCCAGAGATAACTGGAAGTACCGATGATATAATCGTAGGTCATGCCAAGGAGAGAATTAACCCATTTTTTACTAGAATAGCCGCCATGGTTTGCATCATGACCAATGCTAAAACCGATTCCTGCTAATCCTCCTCCTAAAACCAGGCAACCGATAATTTTTAGCCACCAGATATCGGGACCAAAAAGCACAAATAGCCAAGCGGCAATTACCCAAGTTAAAATCGTGATCGTCTTCAGGTACATGGCAAAATTATCTCTGGTGGGGATGCCGTTTTCGGTAAAATAAGCATCAACCCGTTTATTCAATTCCTTTCTAAAACCCTGATTTTCGGTAAAAGTTACTCGCATTCCTAATTTTTGTCCTAGAAGTTGATCCGACGGCAATTTTTGGCAGCTCAGAGTGAATTTATGAGTCTTTTACTGGTTTGCTAAAGCCGTCTCAGCATAACTGATAATTTCTCATCAGTCCCTCATCTATTGTCAGAGAAAGAGGTGCGCTTGGCAAGGGAATCGCTCAATTTATTTGCTACTCTTGCAGAAAATCCTCGGTTTTTACCTAATCAGATATCAGATACCTGTAGCCGGTGATAGAAATGAGCGTTAGGTACTTTTATACTACTATTAAAGCGATTGAAGGCGATCGAGTTTTCTGGTGCGAAGTACCACAATTAAGAAAATCGATCGATGCGATCGCTCGAAGCGTAGCCAATGATGAAGCGGTGTATTTTTATCTGTGGCAATGGTTACAGAATGAGCCTAATAACCAATTAGTCAAGTCTCATTGGATGGTTTTCTTACAATATCGCTCCTGTATGGTAACTCAAAGGGTCTATCAAAATGTTGGCCATCGGATCGATGCTGATTATGAAACCCTATTCTACTATTTGCTGAATTTGCTTGCCACGGCAATTATTTTTTACGGTAATTTTCAGGATAACAAGACCAAACCGGGATTTTTTCGCTTAATCTTAGAAAAATGGACAGATAAAAAATTGAGAAATACTCTCTATAATTTCCTGCGAGGAGAGTATAAAACTATCGGCAGGACTAATCTCGGTATAGTCAGTCTTTTTAGTGCGAATAAAATTCAAAAAATTTTACGAACATCGGGTATCTTTACCGAGAATCACCTGCTAATATTTAACTGTTTTCGAGAGGTTAAAAAAGCTTCTGTTAGATCATTGGATAAGTGGCAAGAGGAAGATTGGCAACAGGTAATCGATCGCTTGCAGCAGTTACAACCGCAAGTTATTCTCACCGTTGAGGAAGTGCAAGCAAAACTCAATCAAATAGGGGAGATAATGCGTAATCATATCGATCCTTCTTACTCTAGATTTGAGCTTAATAATTATGACGATAATAGCAATTACTTTTGGGAAAATCTCCCCAGTCAGAAGCCAAGTAAAGATTTACTACAACAGCAAGAAATCCAGGAAGATATTAATAAGTTATTAATCACTCTTGAGGATGAAGTTAAACAGATTGTATATTGTTACTATCATCAAAAGATGACGCAAGCACAGATCGCTAATCGATTGGGAGTTCACTCATCTACTATTAGTCGAGAAATAACCCAATTATGTAAAAAATTTTATCAGCTACTCTGTGCAAGGGAAGGCAAAGATTGTCCTAGTTTGTTAAATGAGATTAAATTACAATCTCGGCAAAAACAAGAGATCGATGCTTATCTAGAATATTTTTGTCAGTCCTACTTAACTCAAATCTAATCTGTTAGGAGATACCATGAAAGTCAACCTCGATATTTTGCAACAAATTAACCCGAAATCCCTTTGGCTAACTTTTTCGGAAACAGAGATTAAACAAGCTCGATCGATTCTCGGTCAATACTCTAATCAAACCGCCAAAAATCAGGCTTTGATTAATTACTTGGTGCAAATATGCCTAAGTAATTGGCTGAAAGATAATCTTGATTGTTCCCTTCAAATAACACCTAAAAACCATCAGTATCTTTGGGAGTTTATTAACGGTTTTACTTGGCAAATTCAAGATAAAAAAGTTACCACTATTCCCAGTCAAGCGATTGACATTGAGGGATTGACAATAGAGCAAGAATGGGTTGATATTCCCGATTTAGCGGCAGATTTTTATCTAGGGGTGCAGGTAGATTTAGCAGAAAAATTCCTCAATATCTGGGGTTTTATATCCAGACAAGATGTTAAAAATCTCGCAGAATACGATCCAATTTACCATCAATATTATTTGGACAGTGAGCAAATTATTGATGATTTAGATATTCTTTGGCAGAGTTGTTTAGAGGGAGAAAGTGAAAAAGGAAAACTGGAATCTCTAGCAAACTTATCGCCAGCAACAGCAGAAAATTTAATTAAAAAGTTAGGTCAAGTTTCACCCTATTCTCCGAGATTAGATATTAGTTGTCAGCAGTGGTTAGCTTTGTTGAATAATCAACAATGGCGAGAAAAACTTTATCAGCAGCGTCTAGAAATAATCCCCACTAAACTTAGTCAATGGTTGCAGGGAATTATTAGCGATAAATGGCAGGAAATCCTCAGCACTATCGACAATTATCGTCCAATTAATCCAGGGTTTTTGTTGGCTGCTGAAAAAATCAGCAGCCGAGAATCTCCGACAGATATTCAGCGAGAAATTAGACAACTGTATGCTAGTCAAAAAGAGGTGGAATTTTCGGAACATTTAACCCCAGAGGAAGCTTTAGCAAAACTGCAACATCAAACCCAAGATGAAACTATTCGCTGGCAAGCGGCCGAATATCTCTGGAATATTGATCCTCATTATCCCAATGCTGCTATTCGTAAAATGCTCGATGTGGGTAGTCAATTAATGGGTTATAAAATCGCTTTAATGGTGGGAGTTTTATCGACCAGTGACCAGAGAATTGCTGTCTTAATTCGTGCCTATGCCATGGACAATTTTGCCAAGCTACCCCCCGGTTTATCTTTGCAAATTAGCGATGAAATAGGCCAATTAATCCCCGGTTTAGAAGCAATAGCAAGGGAGAAACCCCTAGATAGCTATCTGCAACTTTATTTTCTAGCTGATGCCGACGATCGCTTTAATGTTAACCTAAGTTTAGGGGACAGTAGCATTACCGAGCAGTTTAGTATTTAATAGAGATAGCAGAAAATGTCAAGGGTAAAGACATGAGCAGAGTTGTGATTCTGAAAATTGGTGATGGCAGTTTTGAAACGGGATTTTCCGTCACTCTAGAAATTCGTGACAATCATCTCTTGATAGCACCTTTTGCCGAGGGGAAATTAGTCCCTAACCTTGACATTGCTGCCGCTTTGCAAAATTATCGTCGAGCTTATTATCATTGGGTAGAAAGTCAACCCAGTTTAGGAATTACCGTTCCTCATAGTATGATCACCCATGCAGCGGTAGGTGATCCTAGAGACAACCTCAGAAAAGCCACTCAAACTTTAAAAGATAGCTTAAATGAATGGCTAAATTCCAGTTCTCTGAGTTCGATACAAAATCGTATCTTGTTCCATATAGGTACTGAGTCAGAAGTAAGATTTTTTATCCAAACTACCCACTTTGATTTAC
Source organism: Microcystis sp. LE19-8.1F (assembly GCF_027531715.1). Classification (NCBI taxonomy): domain Bacteria; kingdom Bacillati; phylum Cyanobacteriota; class Cyanophyceae; order Chroococcales; family Microcystaceae; genus Microcystis; species Microcystis sp. LE19-8.1F. The sequence goes on from NZ_JAPZSO010000139.1 coordinate 11,269, forward strand.
AACAAATTCCCTGGGAGTGTTGGAATTTTTTACGGGATTGGTGGAATGATGTGGAAATTGCTCTTACTATCCAGAGAAATCCTCCGATAATTAACCTTACTCCTACGATTCATGTTTTAGTAATTTTGGGTAATATTGACATCGAAAACGAGCATAATTACCTGGGTTTATCCAGTTTGCAAACGGTCCTAGGAAACCCAGATAAGGTTTATATACAAATATTAAGTCCCAGTTCAGAAGTTCCTCTTTCAACGATAAATATTCAGAATGAGTTGATCAAAAATCCATGGGATATTGTAGTTTATTTAGGTCATAGTCAAACCAGTAGCGACGGACATGATGGAGTTTTTATCATTGATAATGATACGGCTTTATCTCCCGAACATAATTTAAGAAATTCCCTGAAAATAGCTGTTAAAAAAGGCTTAAAACTTGTTATCTGTAACTCCTGCGATGGGTTAGGTATCGGTCGTCAGTTGGCTAATATCGGAGTACCGCATATTATTGTTATGAAAGAACCCATCGCTGTGCGGGTTGCTTTGAGATTTCTAGAAGTTTTTCTTCCCAATTTTCTTGGACATAAATCCCTACAGGAATCCTTAACAAGCGCTCGACAAGAATTAAGATTACATGAATTTGAGAAGGATGCTGCTAGTTCTTCTTTACTGCCTCGTTTGATAGAAAATCCTGAAGAACCACCGTTAATTTTACCTTTACCCCCTGAAAATACGGAGGAAAATCACCAAAATAGTTATGAGCAAAGTTGGCCTTTACGTCTATCTAGTCGCTGGAAACAAGCTCTGTTATTTATTTTAAGTATTCTGGTAACTTTATCAGTTTTATATTGGGGAGGAGTATTTTCCGATGATGCTAGTAAATACCCAGAAATTAGCCTAGGTGAAGAAATATTATTAAAGACAAACCGACAAGATAACATTATTGAACGGGGAAGACAAGCTTTTAAAAATAAAGAATATAAACAAGCAATTCAGCTTTTTAAAAAATCCCTCGATCGCTTGCCAAATAATCCAGAGATTCGCATCTATTATAATAACGCTCGTGCGGCCTATCAAGACAGAAATCCCTTAAAAATTGCCACCAGTGTTCCGCTTGGTAATAATCCAGAAACTGCTCAGGAAATTTTACGAGGTATTGCTTTATTCCAAGAGGAGTTAAACGATGAACAGGCCAAAAACCCCGATTTTCACTTTCTACAGGTAGTGGTCGCTAATGATAATAATAGCCCCGTAGATGCCAAAGATCGAGCCGAAAAATTTGTTAAAGATCCGTCAATCTTAGCAGTGGTTGGTCATAATGCTTCTGCTGCTAGTGAAGCGGCCAAAGATATCTATGTACAAGGGAAAATTGTTGCCCTATCTCCCACCAGCTTTTCCCCGAAAATCTCCGGTAATGGCTATGTGTATAAGATGGTTCCCGATCTGGAAACTTTTGCCACAACCTTAAGTGAATACATCCGCAAACAAACTGACAAGCTAATTATCCAAAACCCCACTAATTTAATTTGTTACGATAATCGCTCTGGGGATAATTATAACTTCGCTCAAAAATATAGAAACATTCTTCTCGGTCAGCAGTTTCAAAAAGTCATTAAAGATGCAGATTTTGACTGCAATATCGAACCAAAAAATAATTTAGATCAAGAGAAAATTTATCAAAAAATCGCTCAATACCAAGTAAATATTCTCATGGTTGCTCCCTATATTGACGATCTGAAAAGAGCCGTCAGTATCTTTAAGCAACGTCCCGCACAACAGTTAAACTTAGTGATTTTAGGTTCCCCCACCTTTCAAAGTTATCTCACCCTTGCAGAAGGTAAACAAGGAGTAGAAAATTTAGTTATCACCGTGCCTTGGTATGATCTCAAACAAGATAATTATATCCACAGTTTTTGGCAAAATAAGATCAATGTTTGGCGCACTCCCATGGCCTACGATGCGACTAAAGTTATCCTCACCGCTTTGCGACAGTTATACCAACAAGGACAAAAATTCGATCGAGAATTATTAAATCAAGTTTTAAGAAACGATTTTTCTATCGAAGGAATGACTGGCACTGTTAGATTCGATGAGAATGGTGTCCGCAACATGAACAATAATCCTGATGATCGCCGCTACTTGATTCTACAGGTCAAAAAGGGTCAATTTGTCCCCCTCGCTCCCATTAAATCTGCCGGTTCAGTCTAAACCTTCCTATCCTTGTCAAGACTTTTTACAAAACTTAACCTTACCCACTGCATTAAAGTTGGCCATCACTCCTAATTAACAGGTAACACCTCTAGGAGACAAACGGCATGAAATTGTTAAAAAAATTAACCCCAAAGGCCTTGATTTTTTGGCTGATCGGTGATAAGGCAGGAAATTCTCTCGTTGCGATCTGGAATTGGTTGTGGGGTATTCCCATCGAATCCGGCGGCAAAATTGCCGTAGAATCGGCCAGAGAATCCCTAGAATCGATGCAAAAATCTCTAGCGGAATTGACAGAATCGGTGGCGAAAGTAGTAGCAGCCCAGCAATCAGCCCAAGCACAATACGAGGCGAAAAAACAGGAACACACAAACTACTTGCAACAGGCTGTCACCGCTCAAAAAAAAGGTCTTCAAGAAGCGGCAAGACTGGCTATGGTTAAGGTTATCTCCCTAGAAAAAATTCTACCCGCCATGAAAGATCGGGTCGATAATGCCGAAAAAGTGGTCATTGCTGCTAAGGAAAAACTTCGTAAAGAGCAGGAAAAAATCGAGCATTATAAGTTAGAAATGAGCAACTTAAAAGCGATTAGTTCCATGAATGAGGCTTTAGGCAAAATAAACGAATTTGATAGTAGTCTCAACCTCAATACCTCCCGCGATCGCTTTGAGGATGCCAATGAAGCGATTAAAGACCGTTATCGAAAAGAAAACGCCTATAGTGAATTAAGCGAGAACTATAGCGAGAAATTAGCTCAAGAAATCGATTTCTTAAGCCTTGATGACGAAATTAACCGCCGTTTAGCCGAATTCAATCAGCAAAGTTAAGGAGTAAAGCAATGACAAAGACTGGCAAAAAAGCGGGTTTACCGCCAATTTTCTATGTTTTACTGGGGTTGATCGGTTGGTTTCTTTTTCCCCAAATATTGGCAATATTTGCCCCAAAAGCCGATAATAATCCCCGCATCAGTTACGGCAATCATCTCCTGATCAAAACTAATTCTAACACCACCAAAGAATCAGCGATCGCTGCTATTGACCAGGGTTACTACGAAGAAGCAAGGGGACTCCTGCAAAAATCCCTCGCTCAACATCCCAACGATCCCGAAAGCGTAATTTATCTCAGCAACCTGCAAACCAGCCCAAATCCCTTTAAAATCGCCGTTGTTGTGCCAGCTACAACTAATCCCAACGTCGCTCAGGAAATATTGCGAGGAGTCGCCAGCGCACAAACCCAGATCAATCAACAGGGAGGGATCAACGGCAGAAAACTGATGGTTATCGTGGTTAATGACGATAATCAGCCGCAGATCTCGAAAGAGGTAGCCAGTGAATTAGTCAAAAATCCTGATATTATCGCTGTTATCGGTCATAATGCCTCCGATGCCAGTTTAGCCGCCGCTCCCATCTACGAAAAAGGCGGTTTGGTGATGATTTCTCCCACCTCCCTGGCTAATAATCTCTCCGGTGCGGGAAATTATATCTTTCGTCTCGTGGCTTCTAACGGCAAAATTACGGAAAAATTAGCAAATTACATAGTAAATAGTGCTAAAGTCCGGAAAATTGCTTTTTGCTACGATTCTCAAGCTCCCGATAATATTTCCTTTAAAGATGAGTTGATGGCTAATGTGGCGAAAAAAGGCGGTCAAATTGTGCCGATTGTCTGCGATCTGAGCGTCCCCAATTTTAAGGCCGATCAAGCCCTTAATCAGGCGATTTCTGGGGGTGCTAACGGCCTATTTGTCGTCGCTCATGTTGATCGTCTCGATCCCGTTTTTGAGGTTATTCGCTCCAATCGTCAGCGTTTGCCTCTGTTTAGTAGTCCCACCCTCTACAATATTCGTACCCTCGAAGATGGCGGCAAAAACGCCCAAGGTTTAACCCTTGCCGCACCCTGGCACCCCTCGGTTAACCAGACTTTTGCCAATCTTATGCAGGAACAGTGGCGCGGTCCGGTCAGTTGGCGCACAGCCACCAGTTTTGACGCTACACGGGTGATTATTGCCGGTTTAAGGGAAAATACCCATCGTCAGGGCCTACAATCCCTGCTGCGTTCCGCCAATTTTCATCAAACAGGGGCCACCGGAAAAATTAGCTTTGATCCTAATACTGGCGATCGCATCGGTCAACCGGTGTTAATTCAAGTGCGATCGACTCCCTCCGGTGAGCAGTTTGTCCCTTTACCTTGAAAAGTCCCCAGTCCACAAAAGTCGGGAGAGCTGCCAACTCTCCCCCCCAAAAAATGAGCAAAAATTACAATTATTTCAATGTTCAACCCTGAGAAAGAAATGAATGGCTAATATGTTAAAATATGCCTAAGTAGGTAGGTTTTAAAAATTGTCAGATTCCCCCTTAATAAGGGGAGCAGGGTGCATCCGCACCCCCCTTAATAAGGGGGGTGCGGGGGGATCAAAGGCAAAATCTATCTTCAATTAAATTATAACTACTTACTTATGGATATCGTTATTATCGAAGATGAAATTGAAATCGCCCATTTGATTCAGCAAACTTTAGAGCGGGAGTCCTTTACTTGTCATCTGGCTTATAATGGTAGGGTAGGACTAGAACTATTTTATCAAAAGCAACCAGACTTAGTTATTTTAGATTTAATGTTACCCGAATTAGACGGACTAGAATTGTGTGCTAGAATTCGCCAAAAACCCGGGACAAAAGACCCCTATATTTTAATGTTAACCGCTAGGGGAGAAGAAATCGATCGCATTATCGGTTTATCTACGGGAGCCGATGATTATATGGTCAAACCCTTTAGTCCGAGGGAATTAACCGCTCGGGTAAGAGCCTTATTAAGACGTAGTTTAAGACACGATAGTCAACCCCAACAACTCCATCGCAGCCGTCATTTTATTATCGACTTAGATCAACATTCTGCTCTTCGTAAATTGGAGGGAATGCCGGAGGAAACCCTCGATTTAACCACCTTAGAATTTAATCTACTCGCTACCTTTGTCAGTTATCCCAATCGCGTCTGGAGTCGCACCCAATTAATCGATAATCTCTGGGGAAATGATTTTTTTGGCGATGAAAGGGTAGTAGATACCCATATCCGACGCTTACGCAAAAAAGTAGAACCCGATCCTGCTAATCCCATCTTTATCAAAACTGTAGTCGGTGTCGGTTATAAATTTGAGGATGACCTTATTTAGGAGCTGCTGAAAAAGTTTGTTGGTGGGGTTAGTAGTCAGGAGTCGGGAGTCAGTATTCAGGAGGCAGTATTCAGGAGATCAGTAGCTGGTTATAGTTAAATTAAAAATAGATTTTAGGTTCGATCCCCCCTTAGTCCTAGGGTGAATTCATAGTAGGGTTGATTCATGAATCAACCCTACCCTTAGTCCTCCCTTGATAAGGGTGGTGTCTGATAATTTTTAACGCCTACCTACTTAGGAGATGGCTTTTATTTATTCTCCCCCCACACCCCACACCCCACACCCCACACCCCACACCCCACACCCCACACCCCACACCCCACACCCCACACCCCACACCCCACACCCCACACCCCACACCCCACACCCCACACCCCAACCCTAATAAAAAATTCTCCCTAAAGGCATTTAAGCAGTCTTTAACCCTTATGTGCTAGAATTTTTGAAGATTTTGCCATTCATTTAGGTTCAATCAGGGATCACAGCCTTTTTAGGGAAATTTTATGACAAGTAACTACGGCGCGGAACAGATACAAGTTCTCGAAGGGTTAGAACCAGTCAGGAAGCGGCCGGGGATGTATATCGGTACGACCGGGCCGCGGGGACTACATCATTTAGTCTATGAAGTGGTGGACAACTCGATCGATGAGGCCCTAGCGGGTTACTGTACTCATATCGAAGTGGATATCAAGGCCGATGGTTCCGTCAGCGTCACCGACGATGGCCGGGGTATTCCCACCGATGTTCACCCCACCACGGGTAAATCTGCCCTCGAAACCGTTCTCACTATACTTCATGCTGGCGGTAAATTTGGCAGTGGTGGTTATAAAGTGTCGGGAGGGTTACACGGGGTCGGGATTTCCGTCGTTAATGCCCTTTCTGCATGGGTCGATGTCACCGTCTGGCGCGATCATAAAGTACATACCCAACGCTACGAAAGAGGTATCCCCGTCACAGAATTGGTCAGCAGTCCCAGTCAAGAGGAAAAAACGGGAACTAGGGTTAATTTCCTGCCAGATACCGAAATTTTTAGCCAAGGCATCGAATTTGATTACAGTACCCTCTCCGGACGTTTACGAGAACTAGCCTACTTAAATGCCGGTGTTAAAATCACCTTTAGCGATTACCGTCCCGAAGAACCCCACATCGAAACCTATTGTTATGAGGGGGGTATTAAAGAATACGTCGCCTATATGTGTCGGGAAAAAGAAACCCTGCACAAAGATATTATCTATGTATCGGGGGAAAAGAACGGAATTAATATCGAAGTGGCGTTTCAGTGGTGTATAGATGCCTATAGCGACAATATTCTCGGTTTTGCTAATAACATCCGCACCATTGACGGGGGAACTCATCTAGAAGGATTAAAGGCAGTTCTGACTCGTACTTTAAATAATGTTGCTCGTAAACGCAATAAAATTAAAGAAAACGAGCCTAATCTAGCGGGGGAAAACGTCCGCGAGGGGTTAACCGCCGTTATTTCCGTAAAAGTCCCCGAACCGGAATTCGAGGGACAAACCAAGACCAAATTGGGTAACACCGAAGTCCGGGGTATTGTCGATTCCCTGGTGGGGGAAACTCTCAACGAATACTTAGAACAAAATCCCCAAGTGGCCGACACGATTATCGAAAAAGCAGTACAAGCGTACAAAGCGGCGGAAGCGGCCCGACGGGCGCGGGACTTAGTACGACGGAAATCGGTCTTGGAATCCTCACCTTTACCGGGTAAATTGGCTGATTGTAGCGAAAGAGACCCAGAAAGGTCAGAAATTTACATCGTCGAAGGTGACAGCGCCGGCGGAAGTGCCAAACAAGGGCGCGATCGTCGTTTTCAAGCGATTCTACCTCTGCGGGGAAAAATCCTCAATATCGAAAAAACCGATGATGCCAAAATCTACAAAAATACGGAAATTCAATCCTTGATTACGGCCCTCGGTTTAGGGATTAAAGGAGAAGATTTCGACCCCTCACAATTGCGCTATCATCGCATTGTTTTAATGACTGACGCTGATGTGGATGGCGCACATATCCGAACTTTGTTGTTAACTTTCTTCTATCGTTATCAGAAGAATTTAATTGACCAAGGTTATGTATATATCGCCTGTCCTCCTCTCTATAAATTGGAACGCGGTAAAAATCATTCCTACTGCTATAGCGATCGAGAATTACAGCAAAAGATAGCGGAATTTCCCTCCAATGCTAACTACACAATCCAACGTTTTAAAGGGTTAGGAGAAATGATGCCCCAACAACTTTGGGATACCACCATGAATCCCGAAACTCGCACTTTAAAACGGGTGGAAATCGAAGACGCAGCCAAAGCAGAGGAATTATTTACCATTCTTATGGGCGATCGAGTTGCCCCCCGGCGAGAATTTATCGAAACCCACGGATCACGTTTAAATCTTACGGATTTGGACATTTAAAGAGTAACTTTGGGCTGTGTTAGTCTAAGCTAATACAGCCCCCGATAAAATCCCTAAATCCAGTTACTAATCGGAGGGTTAGGGATTCAAGGAACCCGGGGCGCATTCCAGAACTTCATCGAAAAAATCAGCCGGCAGCGGTGGATTATCGGGGTCTTCTAGGGCGTTTTTGGCAATTTCCGCCTCACTCATCCCTTTAACTTTCTCCCAGTTCGTTTTGCCTTTCAACTTCGCCCACTGTTCGCGGGTGACTCTGGTAATATGTTCTTCGTTCACGGTTGTTAGCCCTCCTAGCACTAATTATTCGACGAACCGAGCCACGCCATGGATAAACCACCACCAAAACGATATTATCGATTGTACCCACTAGAATCACTCGAATTTCGCCGTAATTCTGACGGGTATCCACGCGCTCAATTATTGGACCCCTAAAAATCGCTTCCAGGTCGGCGAAATCTATGCCGTGTTTTTCTATATTGGCCTGACGCTTATTTTCATCCCACTCGAAAAGTTGCGGGGTCGTCATTATCGATAGTTGATCGCCTATAATCTGATTATAGAGGCTGCACTCGTATCAAGTCGAGGGATGTCGCCGTTGAGGATAACTACCTGAGATCGATCGAAATGGGATTTAATAAAAATAAGGCCGCATGACTAGCCATTTCTGCTGATAAATAAATCTTTTTATATTTAATAATCCCCGTTTCCAGAAAAGAATCCCTTAACATGGCTTTTGTCCCACTATTAAAATCCGCTTCGTAAAAAACTTCTTTAATTCCCGAAGAAATAATTAGTTTTAGACAGGAAATACAGGGTTCTAAAGTAACGTAAATACTAGCCCCTTGGGTAGAAATACCGTGTTTAGCCGCTTGAGCGATCGCATTAGCTTCAGCATGAATTGCCCGAGAGGGAATTTCTCCGGATTCTCGACAGGTTCCCAAACCGGGATAACAAAAACCTTGGGCAGTACAATGAACCGTTCCCGATGGGGAACCATTGTACCCCGTAGCTAAAACCTGCCGATCTTTGACAATTACCGCGCCGACGGGAAAAGCTAAACAGGTGGATCTGGTGGCGGCTAATTTAGCGATCATTAAAAAATATTCGTCCCAAGTCGGTCTTTTTTCTTCAGAGTTGATCACGGTTTCATACCAAGCTAGAAAAAGCGAAAAAGAGGGGGTCATCTCTGATAGCTTATCATTAGATAACCTCTAAAAATTAAGAACGGGATCAGGTTAATAATTCCTGTTGAATGCGACGGAGATTTTCGATTCTTGCCTCGGTGGATGGGTGAGTAGCGAATAAATTAGCCAGAAACTGCCCCGAAAAAGGACTGCTAATTAACAGCGGTTCAAAGGCAGGATTGGCATTTAAGGGCATTTGACGACCGATCGATTCTAAACGGGTTAAAGCCCGGGCTAAAGCTTCGGGATTCTCGGTCAAGCGGGCGGAACCAGCATCAGCCTCGAATTCTCTGGTACGAGAGATAGCCATCTGAATCACAGTGGCGGCAAGGGGGGCCAGAAAGATGGTAAGTAGTAAACCGATGAGATTGCCCCCTTGACGATGGCGAGAATTGCCAGCAAACAGGAAACCATAACTCAGCATTCTGGCGAGGTAGGAAATCGCCCCGGCAACGGTGGCCGCAACAGCTTGGGTTAAGGTATCCCGGTTACGCACATGAGTTAATTCGTGGGCGATAACCGCTTCTAATTCGTCGGCGGGCAGCAGGTTTAAAATGCCCTCGGTAACGGCGACGGCGGCGTGTTCGGGATCTCTGCCGGTGGCGAAAGCATTAGCGGCGGGGGTGGGGACGATATAGAGTTGCGGCGTGGGAATATTGGCTTGACGAGAGAGATTTTCCACCATTTGGTAGAGTTCGGGGGCTTGTTGGCGGCTGACCGGTTGGGCTTGGTAAGCGGCCAGAGCAATGCGATCGGAGAAGTACCAAGAACCGATATTAGTAATGGCGGCGATTACTAAACCAATTAAAGCACCACCCTGACCACCGATCGCATAGCCAATAGCGACAAGTAAACCGGCTAGTAAACCCAATAAAGCAACAGTTTTAAGCTGATTCATCTTTATTTATGTTAGGAAGTGGCAGGTAGAGGAGATGTGGGGGGGGGACATTTCAGTTATCAGTTAACAGTAATCGGTGATCGGTGAATAATATTACTTAAAACTGATCACCTTAGTTAGTGAATACTGGTTAATAGTCACCAGCCTCTTCTAACTGATCACTGCTCACTGCTCAATGATTAATGCCTAGCATAAAAACTGAAAAAACCTTGAAAAGTTAATAATAATTTAAATAATTTGATTGCTTGAGAATAATCAGATTTTTGCTGATAGCTAAACCCTGACGACCGGAAAAATAACAGAAATTCTTAAGAAGCTAAAGGGTTTAAATCCCCAGAGAGGGCATTGTAGAATGAAGCGGTTAGTTATCTACTAGAAGAGAGGACTTTTCCGTCCTAGCGAGACAATTCTCGGCAAATCTTTAACCCAAATTCCCAAGGAGACTGAATTTTAATGTCTGTTAATTTTCTGGGAGTTGGTTTGTTTCACCCTCTCCTTACCCCTTATCTCGCCCTCCATATTCCCGACGGCTTTTTGAGTCCATCGGTGAGTCTATTTACTTGGATAATTGCGGTTGTCCTGATTGGCTTTTCTCTCAAAAAAGTGCGCGGTCACTACGCTGAACGGGCTGTACCTTTGATGGGAGTTTGTGCCGCCTTTATTTTTGCCGCCCAGATGATTAATTTTCCCATTCCGGGCGGAACCTCCGGACATTTATTAGGGGGGACTCTCGCGGGGGTTTTACTCGGTCCCTGGGCGGGTTCTCTGGTGATGGCGGTGGTTTTTATCGTTCAAGCTTTATTTTTTCAAGATGGCGGTTTAACGGTTTTAGGGGCAAATATCGTCAATATGGGTCTGATCGGGACTTTTGGCGGTTATTATCTCTATCTGGGGATTAGGAAAGCCCTCGGTTTTCATAGTTGGCGCGGTATGGCGATCGCTGTTGCCCTGGCCGCTTGGACAAGTGTGGTGGTGGCTGCGTTGGCTTGCGCCCTGCAATTGGCTTTATCGGGGACTGTACCGCCTTTATTCGCCCTTTTTGCCATGTTATCTTGGCATATCCTCATCGGCATCGGGGAAGCGGTGATTACCGTTTTCGCTGTCGGTTATATCTGGCGAACTCGTCCCGATCTTCTCTACAATCCGCCCCATTCCCTTAATACTTCTGTTCCTCCTGCCTACGCTCCTCGTCAATAGACCTCTTGTAAAAATCAAAAATTGTTGTTAGGGTCAGGAGTCAGTAGCCGGTCGTCAGGAGTCAGGAGAATTAAGAATGAATAATAATCAATTAAATGGTCTATTTAAGGATTTTATGCAATTTAATCCTTATTTTTACCGTTTTTGAACCCTCAAAAATTAATTATGCAAGAGGTTTAATAAAGATTAGCCCATGAATATTCGCAGAAATAGCCAATTTTTTCTGATTGGTCTGGTATGCTCCCTAATTATCGCCGTTTTTCTTTCTCCCTTTGCCAGTCCCGATCCCGACGGACTCGATCGAGTGGCGGAAGACTTGCAATTTAGCAAAAAAGAAGACCCTAACGCCCTAGGTAGTCAATTACCTTTCGCCCGAATTTTTGATGGTTATGCCCTCAAAGGTGTTCCCGAAGGTGTCGCCACTCCCCTCGCCGGTTTTCTGGGAACTCTTGCCACTTTCGGCATCGCTTGGGGTATCGGTAAATTAGTGATGCCAAAATCCCAAAATCAGGAGTAAGGAATCAGAATCAGGAGTGGGGAAGTGGGGCATTTAGCTGAAATTTCCCTAAATCCCTAAATACCTAAATCACTGATAACTGATAACTGATAACTGATCACTGATAACTGATAACTGATAACTGATCACTGATCACTGATCACTGAATAAATGCTACACATTGCCACTTTTTCTCACCAAAATGAGCGCCAAAATTGCGGTTTTTGGCAGAGACTCGCGCCCCATACCCGGGTTTTAGTTACTCTTTTGTTAGTTTTTGCCACAGCCTTAACCCCGAATGGTAGCTGGGAAACTTGGGCGATTTACGGATTAGGATTAATTATTTTAATTCTGATCAGTCGGGTGACTATTCCCATACTTTTACAAAGAGTGGCGATCGAATTTGTCTTTATCGGTGTGGTTTTATTGGGAACTCTTTTTCGTGATGGCGGCGAAATTCTTTGGTCTTGGGGATTTTTGCGGATAACTAGCGAGGGATTGCTGGTTTTAGGCAGTGTCGCCCTAAAAGCTTTTCTCTGTCTTTGTACGGTCAATATTCTGGTTTTAACCACAGCAATTCCCGACCTGTTGCAGGCCTTAGTTACCCTAAAAACTCCCCCTTTATTGGTGGCAATTTTGGCTTCTATGTACCGTTATCTAGCTGTTTTGATCGCTGAATTTAATTCCATGCGAAGGGCAGCAATTGCGCGCAATTTAATGAGTAGTCCCCGATGGCAACGGCTGCTAGTGGGACATATAATCGGCGCTTTATTTATCCGTACCTACGAACGTGGCGATCGCATTTATCAAGCCATGTTATCGAGGGGTTACACCGGTTCCTTGCCCTCTGTACAGGTTCCCCAAAGCAAGCTGAAAGATTATCTCGCTATAATTGGCATAGTAATTCTGATCCTCTGGGGTCAAATGGTACATCTACTCAGGTAAAAGTCTCGTTTTTCATGCACCACAACCCGATTTTTATTGAAAACCTAGTTTATACCTATCCTGACGGTACAGAAGCGTTAAAGGGTATTAATTTAGCCATTGAAGCTACGGAAAAGGTGGCTTTAGTCGGGGCCAATGGATCGGGAAAATCCACCTTATTATTGCATTTTAACGGTATTCTCCCGCCGCAAACGGGTAAAATCACCGTCGGTCCCTACCAAGTTAAACCGGAGAATTTAGAAAATATCCGCAATTTTGTCGGTTTAGTCTTCCAAAACCCCGACGATCAGCTATTTATGCCCACTGTCTGGGAAGATGTGACTTTTGGACCGATGAATCAGGGCATTCGCGGAGAGGATTTAAACCATCGCTGTCATCATGCTTTACACGCGGTGGGATTGGATTCCCAGCATTACGGTAAGAGAAACAGTCAGAATCTATCGGGGGGTGAAAAAAAACGCGTGGCGATTGCGGGGGTTTTAGCCATGTTGCCCCAGGTCTTAGTTTTTGATGAACCTAGCGCCCAACTGGATCCCCGATCCCGTCGGCAATTAATACAACTGTTGGCCACTCTACCCCAAACTCAAGTGATCGCCACCCATGATCTCGATCTGGCTTTAGAACTATGCGATCGCACGGTGGTGTTAAGTCGTGGTCAGGTGGTGGGAGAGGGAGAAACCGCTAAGATTTTAAGTAATCGGGAATTTTTGGAACAACACGACCTGGAAATACCCCTTTGTTATAGTCGTCCCTACTGTGCGATCGCTGATGCGCCCTCTACTGATGTCTGATGCACAATTTAGAGATTTATTATCGGTTTCTTGCATTATGAGAGAAGACAAAAGCGAGAAAGTCTGACATTCTTGGGATAGGTAGCACGAAAATCGAGGCCATTTCTGACGATGCAAGCTCTGCTAGAAAAAGCTCAGATAGCGTTGAATAAAAAGGACTGGGAGACAGTAAACGCCAGCATACAGCGACTTTTAAACCAAAAAGATGCGATTGAACCGATTATTAACGATGAAATCCTCGATTTAGCCCTAGAAGCTTTACAAAAATGCGATTTTCAACAGCGATGGGAGATAGCGAAACTATTTCCCCAAATCGGCCAATCGGCGATCGCTCCTTTAATTGCCCTGTTAGAATCCGAGGAACAAGATGGGGAAATGCGCTGGTTTCTGGTGAGAATTCTCAGTCAATTTGACGATCGAGCCTGTATTCTCGCTCTCAGTCAATTATTGCAAAGATCGGAGGAGGAAACACTCAGCCAAATGGCTGCGGCCGCTTTAGCCAATATCGGCAGTTCTGCGATCTCTAGTTTAGGACAATTACTGTCCGACTCGAACACCCGTTTTTTAGCCGTACAAGCTTTATCACAAATTCGCCGGCCGGAAATTGTCGAACCGCTTTTAACCGTAGTTAAGGATCAATCTAGCGCCATTCGAGCCATGGCGATGGAAGCTTTAAGCAGTTTTCACCATCCCCAGATTACTGCGATTATCCTCGATGGGTTAAAGGATCCGGCCATCGAGGTGCGACGGGAAGCAATTAAAGCTAGTAGTTACCTGGGGCCAAATTATCCCCAAGCAGATTTAGTTAAGTATCTGCAACCGCTGTTATTCGATATCCACCTCGATATCTGTCAAGAAACGGCGATCGCTCTCGGTCGTATCGGCACAGCAACCTCAGCCAAAGCTTTAAATCCACTGCTGCAATCTTCCTTAACTCCCGATAGTTTAAAATTAACTGTAGTGCGAGCATTGGGCTGGATCGAGGATGAGGAAGCTTTAAATTACTTAGAAAAGGCTTTATATAGCGAAAATGTCTTGATTTGTCGGGAAATTATCGCTATTCTCGGCCGGCAAACCTCCCAGAAATTACGCCGACAAGCAGGGGAAATTCTCGGTAATTTTTATCACTCCCGTCCTGCGATCCTCGGTGATACGGGAGTTAAACAGTCTCTAGCGATCGCTTTAGGAGAATTAGATCGGGACAATAAAAGTATTTTGCTGACTTTAGCAGCCGATGGGGAGGCGATTGTCCGTCTCCATGCTCTCAGCGCCCTGAAAAAGCTAGATCATGGGACTATATAGCTAATTTCCCGCTGCCCAGATGTGGTGAATTTGCCAGTGATCCGCATCAATTTCCCCAAGAATAGCGTTTAATTTCTCCTGCGCTTCTTGAGCAAATTGGGCATTAATGGAAAAATTGACAGAAAGCAATTATTCTCTATTTTCTTCTCTCCGTCTCCAGAATTCCGCTCTCTAGAATACCAGAGCAGTTTTTTTTAGGGAGCAAAAACTAAATCTATCTGATTAGTTAAAGCTAAAACATAAGTACCTAAGCAAAATTAATTACACATTTCGATAAAGCTTTTGCCTATTGCCTATTGCCTCTTGCCTGTCTTCACTAGGAAATTTATTTTGCATGACTACTTATCTTTCTACTATTACTGATCACTTACTAATAACTGATTCTAGCTGATAGCTGATAACTAAAAAACTGATTACTGATTACTGATTACTGATTTAAGGTCTTTGCAGGAAGATTAATTCTTCAACGGGGAGGAAATCATAGTATTGACCTTGATTAGCTAAAACTGCGATTAAATGGAGACGATCATCGGGTTCAATGTGTAATCCTTCCCAGGGGACAGCAATTTCCAAACATTGATTAAAAGAAGCTTTGGCATTACTAGGAACTCGTTGCCAAGTAAAATATTCTTGAGCGACTTCTAACCAAGTAAATTCCGTGATTAAATTAACTCCTAGATGATGATGATAACCGTAATCGAGGGGCGATCGAGGGGGAATATCTGCTAGGGGAATTGGACTTTGCAGACGATGGACTTCGTCATAATACCAATATAAATGTACTTCTGCGGGAATTTCTTCTCCTAAGTTTGCCCCCGGTTTCCAATCGAAACGCAGATAAAAATTGAGGTGATCCCAACCGAAAAAGAGCCTTTGTACTAAGGAAGTCCGGTGCATTGTACCACTGGCGCCGCCAATTTCGATCCGTCCAGCTTTATCCCAATCCTGTTCGTCACCAAAACCGTCGATAATGGGGTGAATGAAAGCCATCGGACGATTACTTTGTTTATCCCCGTGTTCTTCCACCGGTTCGAGCAAATAGGAGGGAATTGGCTCATTTAAAGCTTGATAAAGAGTGATCAGGTGTTCGCGGAAAAGTTGATCAAAAATTGCGTCATGATTAGAAGAATGGCCATAACCAAACCACCAAAACCAATCGGAACCTTCCGCTGCATACAATGCTTCCCACGCGTCGGGGTTATTATCTTCCGTCGCTTCCGGGTGATTAGCGAGGGTTTGACGGGCTAAAATTAGATATTCCCAAGCTTTATTTTTAGCGGGATCGCCGATCCAAGTGGTAAAATTGGCATCGATCCAAGAGCCGCTATGAAGTTGATTGCTGGGTATTTTTGCATTAGCCGGAAAGCGATCGAGATATTCGGAGACGGTGACTAATTCGATCGCTTGGTGGTCGCTTAAAAGTTGATAAAGGTTCTCTAGGAAGGGTAAACCGTCTTGATGATAGTTTTCCCAACAGTTTTCGCCATCTAGCGCAATGGTAACTAACCAGGGTTTTTCTAGGGTCGTGGTTTCTGCGTTGGTTTTCAGTTGTTCGGCGATCGCTTCTAGGTGTTTAACTAAGTCTGTAGCGGCCTCTTGCGCTTTCATGCCACTATAGCTAAATCCGATCAGATCCGAGAGACGATGATCGCGGAAAACCATCGATAAATTGCCGTTGCTAGTTTCCAGAAGGTAGGGACGATAAAGCAATTCTGGTTCGCTAATATTGCCCTTTTCGTCGCGATGAAAGTAATGTCCCAGAGACCAACCTAACACCCCCTCATCGGAACATAACCACTGAAAACCCTGTTTAGCGACAGCGGGGAGAATTGCGGGACTAACGGATTGTTCCGAGGGCCAAAGTCCTCGAGGATGTTTATCAAAGCGATCGATATAGATTTGCCAAGCTTTCTGGAGATGGCGCGAAATATCTTCAGGATAGCGGAAATATTGCCGAGGAAGGGTCATATTCGGCACTGCTACCCGGCCGGCTTCCGAGTTGGCCAGCAGGGGTAAAATCGGATGGGTGTAGGGACTGGTAATGATTTCTAGTTGTCCGGTTTCCTGCATTAACCGGTGTTGTGGCAAGATACGACGCAGAATTTGACGCTGTTTGGAGATAATTCGCTGGCGATCGCTTAAATTGAAATTTTTTCCCTGTTCTAACCAGGCTGCGATTTCCGGGTCACTGTGAAAGATAGGATCGATCCAAGCGAGGTTATGCCAAGCCAAGAGATCGCTATAATCTTGCAGATTCCAATGGCTAATACACCAACTATGACCGTTTTCTTGACGCTGTGCGTATAATTGGGCGTAACGGGGGTGCGGATCGATCAGGGTACGATGGTTAGCATCGAAAAAGTGTTCGAGGATAAAGTGTTTTTGTGCTGGGGTTAACTGCGCTTCCGGGGTGACGGTGAGGGCAAGATAGGGGTCTATAGCTAGTCCGTTGACGTAATCCTCTAATTGCAGGATTAAAGAGGGGACAAGGTTGACGGTTTGGTGTAATTTGGGAAAACGTTCTAGAATCAGGATTAAATCGAGATAATCTTTCACCCCATGCAGTCGCACCCAGGGTAAGCGATATTGTCCCGAAGCGTCACTGCTAGTTTGAGAGGATTTGTAGAGGGGTTGGTGTTGATGCCAAATAAAAGCGACGTAGAGAGGATAGGCCATGATAATACCGAGAAAAAGTGCATATAACAGGCTATTTAGCCGTTATTTGGATGAGAATAGACAATAAAGCCCATTCTAGATTCTTAAAAATTGATTTCGGTCACTACCATAATCCTATCAACTGGTTTTGAAGGGGTATCGTCTCTTTGTATTTGTTAAAGGATCGGATTCGGTTTAGCAGAGTGAGTTAGGCAAGAATAACTTAGGTGATATATCGACAAATTTAATCTTGTCCCTAACCCACCACGATAAAACTTTAAGAGATTATGGCACTAACGAGAGACTATCAAGAGACAATCAACGAACGAGTTCAAAAAGACCCCGAATTCGCCAAAGCTTTGCTAGATGAAGCACTGATTCTCTTTTTAAATGGAGAACCAGGGACAGCGCGCCTCATTTTACGAGATTTGGTTAACTCAGGTTTTCGAGAGAAAATTAAGATCTAAACTTAGGTAATTTATCGACAAATTTAATCTTACCTCTAACCCTAAATAAGTGCATTACGCCGTGCTAATACACTCGACATTGATCTTAATTTCTTGAAAAGATATAAACTTAATTACAACATTACATATTATTACAGCTAGAATTGACGGTCATCACAAGATCAAGGAGGAAAAATAGACTGAGGTTAATCCTCTCTCTCTAGCTTAATTGCGTGTTTTTCGATCCAATCGGTCAATCTCTCGAAACCATCTTCATAGGTTTCAATAGCACCAGCGAGATCAAGAAAAAAGCTTGCCGCTTCTACCTCACTGGCGGTTAAAAGATAGTCATTCTTTCGCAAAAAAGTAGAAACGGCAGCTAGATCCATACGTTTATTCCCGTCGCAGAAGCAATGATTCTTGAGAAAACCATAACCGTAAGCTGCCGCTAATTTAAAAATCGATGATTCGGGTTCGTACTGGAAAAAGAATTTTGGTTTATCGATGGTCGATTCCAGTAAGGTAGGGTTTAAAATCCCGGCAATCCCCCCAGTTCGAGCGATTAAAATGTCCTGAATTGATCGGATTGCCTTGCTTGATAACCCTTTCGGTTCCTCAATCATTATTTGGCAAGTTCCTTGAATGCGTTACGGTATTGAGCGTAAGTATCTTCAAAAGCTTTCATAGTTTCCTCAAAATCGGGATCGAAGCTCGAAATGCTGTACCCGTTTGCCGATTCAGTTATATAAATACAATCCCCTTCTTCTACATTCAGCCTGGATAAAACCTCTTTCGGTAAGATCACCCCTATAGAATTACCGATTTTTCGGAGTGTTAAAGTTGTCATAACTTATTTCCTCTCTTTATTTTTGGGAATTATACAAATGTTATAACACATTATCTTTTTTATAGACAAAACCTTTGAAAGCCTTGCACGGTAACACTTGAGGGACATAATCCCGGAAGTTTCTCTAGATAAGACTTTGAGCCATTTTTGCCAGAGAAAAAAGTGTATTTTTCCATACTATTATCATCATGGCATCCTATGACCTGAAGATTAATCTTTAGTATGCTACGCTAAAATCCGAAAGAATAACCGATTTTTAACTTTAATTGACTTTGATCATTGCTATTAGTAGAAATATCTCCCTCAATACCGAAATCGATCACACCTTGACGATTAATTTGCTGACGAATTCCCATTCCAGTGCGAATCAACGCCCCACCATTACTATTATCGCTGGTAATTACGCCCAATTCTGCCAAAAAACTGCGATCAAAACGTTTTGGATAACCAATCGGTCGCGAATAACCGAGAATTGCAGCGGGTAAAAAAGATCGATCGCCGTTATCGGGGTCAGTTTTTATGTTTAAATCGAGATTAAGATGCAAGCGATCGAATTGACCAACAGTTTTACTGGCAATTCCCCGCAGACGAAAATCTAATCCCCCGGCATTATTTCCCGTCGGTAATCCTAAATCGGTACGAATAGCAAAAGCGGGAACATTATCGTATTCACGATTGAAATTATAGAAAAAACCTACAGATAAATTTCCCACATCAAAACTTGTATCATCACTATTAACTCGTCCTCCCACTTGCGGATCGATGCCGATAAGAATATGACCATTGCGAATAATACCGTTGAGGTATTCAATATCAAATTCACCACCGAGATTACTGTTTTCAGGAAAAACTAGACTTCCTCCAAATTCTATCGATTGTTCTCCAAAACCGAGACTTTCAGCATCATCAAAAGAAAGGGGACGACCAGAATCAAGATTGTTATGATCGTTGGCAAAAACTGGATTAGTAAAACTGGCAACTAAACCCACAGCAATTAATAAAAATCTTCTCATTTTTTCAGTTCCTCTTGATCATTGCTGTGGTCAGGTTTTTTCTCCGTATTAGCAGGGGTTTCTGGGGAGTGATTTTCGTGGTTATGGTGTTGGTGATCTTCTTCCTCATGTCCCTGAGAATTATCTGGTTTTTTCTCAGAATTATCAGGATTTTCGTGATTATGACCCTCATGAGAAATATCTGCTGGCATTAATCCCATCCCCGGAATTCCTGACTGAAAACGATGATCATGTAGTCCTTGACCACCATAATTTTTTCCTGCTTCCATTTCCCGATGATTAGCAGCCATTACTAACCAAATAGCGCGGGTAATTTGTTCGTCTTTTTGTTGGGGAGTTAGCCAATCTGATGCCAGAATATCATTAACCATATCGTGCAACATATGCAGGTTATCAAAGGTGTTAGATATTTCGGGAAAACGTCGGGCAAACTTGGGACTAAGTCCGGCAAACATCGGCATAAAAGCTCGATCAGTGCGATATAATTCCTTAGTATGGTATTGTTTACCCACCTGTTTATAAGCCTGTTTTTGTTCCTCTAAAGTTTTCTCATAAAGCAAGTCATACATGGTTCCTTGTAGCCAATGGTAGCCCCAAAATAAGCCATTTACTTTCGGATATTTCTGCCGAAAAGCTTTAGAATAGGGCTGGGAATCCAGATAACCCATATTCATCGGTAATCCCGTAATCGCATAGGGAACTTTTGTCAAGTAAAATTGATATAATTTTTCAATTTCTGCTTCTTTTTCCTCGTTGGTTAATTTGCTGCTGGCTAAAACATCAACGGTTTGAGCATGGAAAATATGCGCCCACTCGAAAACCTGTTCTAAAACACCGTATTTTCTGCCAAAAGTTGGAGAAATATTCCCCTCGTCGGGCATAAATTTAGGCGGATTTTTTAAAACCCAATTAATTTTTTGGTATGTCTTAGTTTCTAAATCTTTCGCTTTTCCCGTTACGATATCTTCGTAGGCAAAGGCATGACCAACAGCGATCGCATTCAAGTCTAAAGCTAAATCTCTGACATTATAAATTGCATTGTTATAAACCCCTCTTTGGGGATAAATATGATTACGTTGCTTGTTATACATCCAAGCTGGTATATTGTCAGGAATTGCTTGTAAAGTCTGAGTTTGAGGTGACTGAGGATGTAGATGTTGAGCAATGACAGGAGTAGAAATCATTGCTAAAGTTGCCAATAAAATTAACTTTTTCATGATAGTTAAACCTTGAGATTAGGGCAAATAAATTGATCGTCTTTTACAGGTGTATCCGTCCATCCTTGCAGGGTTTCGGTTAATTGTTGACGCAATAAAAGCAATTGTTCCACTTGTCGATCGATCTCAGCAATATGTTTAATTAATTTTTCCTGAATATCTCCACAGGGTAACTCACCATGGTCATGAATTACTAAACATTCGCGGATCTCTTGCAGACTTAAACCCAAAGATTGCAATCTCTTGACAAATAGCAAGCGATGGACAGTATCGGGAGTAAATAGGCGAAATTGTCCCTCTGTCCTCTCAGGGGACTGAATTAGTCCTAATTCCTCATAATAACGGATTGTTTTAATTGAAACACCACTTTCTAGGGAAAGTTGACCGATTTTGAGCATTATTTTTGCTCCTTAATCATATCGTTTCTCCATGATAAAATCTCCCCTTGACTGGAGAATCAAGGGGGGAGAAGAAATATTTTTTTTTAACTGACTTTACACTCAACCCCAAAACCCACCAAGAGAACTTTTTCTAAGGGTTCCCCCTGCTGGGGACGTTGATAGTTAATAATTTTGCGAATTCGCAGGTCTGGATTGATTAAAGTAATTGAATCCACGGAAACACTGCGAGTGTAATTGGTGGTCATTAATAACTCTCTGGTGGTGGAATCAAAGCGAAAAGCGGAGATAATTGGTCTTGCTTCTTCGTAGGCGCGATCACGAAGATAATCCCCTTCTAAATAACCGTTATTTTCTGCTTTAACCACAAATAAAAGATTAAGATTCTGTCGCACTTCTTCCCCTTTTTCCGAGATGGTATAGAAACCTAAATTAAACCCGGGGATACTTTCTAAATCCGCAATATCAGCATAGTTATTATCTGTCAGAACTTTCTGTTTGATCTCCCTAGTCAGGGGTTGAATGAGGAATTCAGTACGGGAACGTTCCACTTCTTGAGCAGCTAGATAATGATAGGTTCTTTCCGTTTGCCAACTACCGACACAATAGGCAAAAAATTGCTGAAAAACTTCGGTATTCATAGATTTAATTCTCCTCTTGTCAGTATCTTAATTTTGAGTTATTTTATCAGTAACTTGTTCCCTATTTTCAAAACCATAACAATCTCGAACCAGATAAAGTGGCCGGCCCTTTACTTCTTCGTAAACCCTGCCAATATATTCGCCAATAATCCCAAGAGTCAGTAATTGAATTCCTCCTAAAAATAAGATAGCAACCATCAGAGAAGCGTATCCGGGTACATCGATTCCTAAAATAATAGTCCTGAGAATTAAAAAACTAGCATAAACAAGACTAACAAGTGCAATGATAAATCCTACATAAGTCCAGACTTTCAGGGGTAAAAAACTAAAAGAGGTAATACCATCGATGGCAAAATTCCATAATTTCCAGTAATTCCATTTAGTTTGTCCTTGATACCGGGGTTCTCGATCGAATAAAATTGATGTCTGTTTATATCCCACCCAAGCAAATATTCCTTTCATAAATCTTTGACGTTCGGGCATCTTTTTAATTGATTCTACCACTCGGCGATCAATTAAACGAAAATCTCCCGTATTAGGGGGAATAGGAACCCGACTTAATTTATTAATGACTTGATAGAACCCCCCAGCGGTTAAACGTTTAAACCAACTTTCGCCAATTCTAACCCGACGGGACGCATAAACCACATCATAACCCTGCTGCCATTTTTCGATCATTTCGGCAATTAATTCGGGCGGATCTTGTAAATCAGCATCAATAGGAATAACTGCCATTCCTTGACTGTAATCAATTCCTGCTGACATGGCAATATCTTTGCCAAAATTACGCGATAAATTAACCACTTTAATTTGTGGGTAAAGTTGATGATATTCCAGGAGATTTTTGAGAGTATTGTCACGACTACCATCATTGACGCAAACGATCTCATAACTGGTATTTAGTGCCTCTAAAACTGCTAAAAGTCGCCTAAAGAGAGCAGCGATATTTTCTTCCTCGTTATACAGAGGCACAACAACAGATATTTTCACCGGTATTTGATTTGATAGCATATTAATTGACAAAAAGCCAGAGAAATTTTCTAATAAATATCAGCAGTCAAAACTTGTTCATACCTAGCAGCTACTTGCGGCCAAGTATAATTATCTTCGATTAACTTGCGAGCATTTCTAGATAATTTTTCTCGCAACTCTGCCGATTCAAAAAGACTACTAACCGCCGTACAATATTCCTCAATACTATTAGCCCTTAAGGCTGCTAAAGGAACATTATTTCCCTCCACTGTTAACCCTTCTAAACCTCGATCGCTGGCCACCACCGGCACCCCCGCAGCCATAGATTCTAGGGTTTTATTTTTAATCCCAAAACCCGAACGCATTGCCACAACACAAATAGTAGCATGATGAAGATACTCGGCCATAGATGGAACTCGACCCGTGACAGTGATTTGAGAATTTTTTGTCAATTCTATCACCGATGGAGCAGGATTGGAGCCAACGAGTATCAGAGTAACCTCAGGATATTTTTGTTGTAAAATAGGGAAAACTTCTAAGCTAAAAAAGCGTACTGCGTCTATATTAGAACTGTAATCTAGGCCTCCCGTCATAATGATTTGATAACCACTGGGATCCCTTTGTCGATAGGGGAACATTTCCAAGTCAACGCCGTTGGGAATTACAATAACAGGGCGATTAATGTTTAACTCTTCCATCTGTTGCTTGTCTTCGGAAGTGGTGACAACTATAGCGTTGAATTTCTGACAAAATCTCCGTTCATAACGTTCGAGAAGTGGCAGATACAATGTATCTCGAATAGGATTAGGGCTGACTCCTATTTCTAATTGATTTTTGCAGGTTCTATAGGCTAAACTATGTATATTTACTACAGTTTTAAGCTTTTTTTGCCAATGGGGGCGGACAAAGATCTCATTGACGCTATGCTCACAAGTAATAACATCAAATTTTTGACTATCAATGGCACGATCAAGCCAAAATTGAATATCAGCACTATATACTTGTCGAACGTTGGGAGGAGTACCTTGCATTATAAAATCATAAAAACGATTTATTTTGCCTAAAATACTAGGGTGGGTAGAATTGGAATAGGGAAATACCTTTACCTCCTTAACAAATCTTTCCAAAGCTTCAATATCAGTCCTACTAACATCCGAATTTGGTCGAGTCATGATCGTGATTTCATGATTCTTACTTAGGTGTTTTAAAAGATTGAAGGTTCTAACTTGAGTTCCCCCTCTGGTTGGGGGATAGGGAAAAGTAGAACTAATCATTAAGATATTCATAGCTATTTCTCTAAACGATTTTCTACCATCATACGCACAATATCAGTCATTTTGTATCGTGCTTGCCAACCTAATTTTTCCTTAGCTTTGCGGGGATTGCCGCGACTAATAGCTAAATCTGTTGGTCTTAATAAACTTCGATCAGAAATTACATGATCTGGCCAATTTAAACCAACAGTCGCAAAAGCTGTGGCGACAAAATCCTCCAGTTTTGAACTTTCTCCCGTGGCAATGACGTAATCATCGGGTTGCTCCTGTTGCAGCATTAAATACATCGCTTCAACGTACTCCGGCGCCCAACCCCAATCCCTTTGAATATCCATATTTCCTAAGTGCAAAGTTTCAGGACTTCCCTGAACAATTCTAGCCACGGCAGCGATAATTTTTTGGGTAACAAAGCGCTCGGGACGGAGGGGAGACTCATGATTAAAAAGTATGCCTGAACAGGCAAAAATTCCGTAGGCTTCTCGATAATTAGCTACTTCCCAAAAAGCCGCCGATTTGGCAACAGCGTAGGGACTGCGAGGACGAAAAGGGGTATTCTCATCGGCAGAATTATCGCCGATATCCCCGAAACATTCACTCGATCCGGCATTATATAATTTAATTTTTGCTCCGGTAAATCGAATTGCTTCTAAGAGATTTAAGGTTCCCGTGGCAATACTTTCTAAGGTTTCCACTGGCTGCTCGAAGGATAAACCCACAGAACTTTGTCCAGCCAAATTATAGACCTCATCCGGCTGAATTTTAATTAACACCTGTAGGACACTGCGAAAGTCATTTAGTGCCATTGATTCTAGTTTTACCTGTTCCTTGATTCCCAAACGTTTCAGGTTGCTAAAAGAGGACATTTGGGCATCCCGGGAGGTGCCACAAACTGTATAGCCTGCTTTTAACAGTAATTCGGCTAGGTAGGCTCCATCCTGCCCCGATATACCACAAATTAACGCTTTTTTACCCATTTATTTACAATAATTTACTTTTGAGGGGTTAACATCGCCTTGGCGGCTTCGCTTAAATAACCGATTTGTCCATAGGCATAGAGAAGATTATCAAAGCTTTTAGCAGGATCATTGGTAAATTTGACAGATTTAACCAATCCTCTCACCAAACGCTCACCTCCTCGCCCAAATTGAGCCAATCCCGTCTTTCCTGCCACTTCTTCCCGGTAGTGTTCGCTGATGCCTTGCCACCAACTACGACGCATAAACCATTGACGATTGATTCTTTCCGGGGCAACATTGTGTTCCACCAGTGCTGCGGGAAAATAGCCTACTTGCCATCCCTGGGCGAGTGCCAGTTCCGTAGTGTATAATTCCTCGTTAGAGAGAAGTTTTTTGCCAATTCTTCCCAAATTAGTGTCAAAACCGCCAATATTCTCCCAGAAATCCCGCCGGATTGAGTAATTAACCCCTCGCGGAGTTAAATTCGCTTGGCTGATATATACCACATTGTCGCCCAAATCGAAAGCCCCTAAACTCCCTGCTAACTCATCGGATAACCAATTGGGTTGACTGTAGCCTTGCGGCCAAATTAAGGTGACTTTTCCTCCTGCTACTGCCAGTTTTTCATTATTTTCGTAGGCATTTAACAGAATTTGCAACCATTGAGGACTTGCAATCGCATCGTCATCCAAATAAGCTAAAATCGGTGTTCTGGTTTCCTTCGCCCCGCGATTTCTGGCGGTAGATAGCCCTAAAATAGGTTCGTAAACGTATTTTAGCCGCCCATCTCCCAGACGAGACTCGACCACTTGACGGGTTTTATCGGTGGATGCGTTATCAACCACTAAAATCTCGCAATCTGGGCAAGTTTGCCCCAAAAGACTATCGATCGCTCCTTCTAGGTAGTGATCGCGGTTGTGGGTACAGATAATACCTGCTATCTTAGGAGCCATGGCTATCAAGGTTACTCATTTAATACCCTAAAACTTAGCATTCCTTTGGAAAAATGTAAAAATACTTGAGGAGACTCCGAGACTCCGAGACTCCGAGACTCCGAGATTGCTTTTTACTTATAGAGTTTCTCGTAAAGATGAAGTATAACCTAATTTGGTATTGACGACAGACTCCCCAAAAGGAAAACTTCCTATCTCACCATGAAGCTAACTGCTATAACACTCTCCACTGATAACTGATAACTCTCCACTGATAACTGATAACTGATAACTGATAACTGATAACTGATAACTGATTACTGATTACTGATTACTGATTACTGAAATATTATGCCGAAAGTAACTGTTTGTATTCCCACCTATAACCGCGCCGATTATCTCAGCTATTCGATTAATAGTGTGTTGCGGCAGACTTATAAAGATTTTGAGTTAATTGTCTGTGATGATGGTTCTTCTGATCATACCCCAGAAGTGGTGGCGACATTTCAGGATTCGAGAATAATTTATCTGCGTCATCCCCAAAATATCGGTAGAAGTTCAAATATGCGATCGGGTTTTGCGGCTGCTCAGGGAGAGTATTTTATTAAATTCGATGATGATGATGGACTAACTCCTGAATTTTTAGCGAAAACTGTTACTATTTTAGATCAAGAAAAAAACGTTGATTTTGTCTGTACCGATCACTGGATTATTGATAAATTTGGACAAAAAGTGGCATCGGCAACCCAAGAAAATTCAGCGAAATGGGGCAAAGACAGATTAAAACAGGGCATTATTCCCGATTTAGAAAGACAAACTTTTTCCTATCAAAGTTTACAGGTTGGTTCGACTCTTTTTCGTTATCAATCTTTAGCCGATGTGGATTATATGCGCTCTCAAGTGGATGCTTGTGAAGATTTTGATTTATTAGTGCGTTTAGCTTTAGCGGGAAAACAAGCTTATTTTCTGCCAGAATTATTAATGGAATATCGTTTGCATAGGGGTCAAACTAGCTTAAAACAAGCGGTTCACTTTTTGCAAGCAAAATTGTTTTATACAGAAGGTTATCACTTTAATGATGTAGAATTAGAAGAAGAAAGAGTGAAAAAGGTGGCTTTTTTACAGGAATCTTTGGGAATAAGATTAATTGAAAATGGGGAAACCGAAGCTGGGCGAGTTTTAATAGAAAAGGCTTCGAAATTGTCAGGAAAATCCCCAAGGGCTAGACTGGGTTTACTGCTTTCCTATTTACCTCTAAACTTGAGACAATTGGCTTTTCAAGGTTTCCGTCAACTACGTCCTAAAGATTACGCCGAACAGGTCAGAGCCGTATAAACTATAACTTATAAGTAGGTAGGTGTTAAAAATTATCAGACACCCCCCTTATCAAGGGGGGATTAAGGGGGGATATATCTTCTATTTAATTAGAACCACTTACTTAGCAGTTATCTTAATGGTCGGGTAGGAAGTTTTCGTTTTGGGGAGTGGGTCGTCGATACCAAATTAGGTTACACTTCATCTTTGTGACCAACGCTGCCAGTTTTTAAATTTAACTATCTATGGATACTATTCACGTTACAGGAATTCGTGCCTACGGTTACACAGGATATCTGGCCGAAGAACAGGTTTTAGGTCAATGGTTTGAGGTAGATTTATCCCTAGAAGTTGATATCAGCATTGCTGGCAAAAGTGACGCGATTGAAGATACCCTAGATTATCGACAGGCGATCGAAATTGTCAAACACCAGATTGAAACCGGCAAATTTGCCCTAGTGGAAAAATTGGCCACGGTTATCGCTGAGGATATCCTACAACTCGAGGGCGTGCGACAGGTAAGAGTACAATTATCGAAACCCGCCGCCCCAATACCCCATTTCACTGGTAAAATCACCATCGATATTACTAGATCTCGTTGAGTTTACGGGTATTATCGACTAAACTTTCAGCAAAAGCGTCAAAACGTTGGGAAAGCTTCTCGTCAAGGATTTCTCCTTCTTCGTTGAAGACTTTCCACGCTTGTCCTAAGCTAATTTGTTCGGGAATTACCCAAGCATGAACCCAACGGAGAATGATTCTTAAATCATTTAGGGCGTTACTATTGGATTGGCCGCCTAAAACACTGATTAACCCGGCAACCTTTCCCGATAACTCCTCAAAACTCATTAAATCTAGGGCATTCTTCATCACGCCACTTACGCTGCCATGATATTCTGGTGTCGCCAAAATTAATCCCGCTGCCGATTTAACCGTTTGCTGCATTTTGGCCACATCGGGATAGTCAGAATAGTCATCTCCCCCGTTACAGAAGGGTAAAGAGAGTTTTCTCAGGTCAATTATCTCCGTTTCTACTCCTAACGCCCCTACTCGACTGATAGCAACTTCTAACGCCATCGCACTATAAGATCCGCTGCGTAAACTGCCATTAATACCAACGATTTTGATCATAGAACTTATACAAACTCATAACGACTACATATAAGCTAACAAAAAAAGAGACAATTGGGGAAGCTTAGTTAAAAAAATATGTCGATGGGGCGGAGGGAGCGATCGATCTAAGTTTTAATGAGAGTAGAAAGAAAGATTTATTCCATTTCCCCTCATTGCCATGCCAGAATTTCTCGATTTTCTCAAACATAAATATGCCTATGTGGCTATTGGTGAATTTAAACCGGGGTGTTTTTCCGAGGCCCAAAAACTCTACGAAAAGGCCGTTTCCACCTATTCCACGGGATTCCAAGGGGCTTTTCTGTTGCAAAAACCCGGAACCGATGAAGGAATTGCCGTGATCATCTGGGATAAAATCGATGATATGGAGGCAAATAAAAGCGAAGCCCACGAATTATTGCTGAAATCCATGGCTCCTCTGTTTGCGAAACCGCCTGTCACCGATTTTTACGAAGTATGTAGCGAGATAGAAGGTTCCCCCATTTAGGGATAATGTTTCTTTTCGGTGGCGATTAATTTGGCGGCTAAAACCCCGCCTAGAAAGCCAAATAAATGTCCTTGCCAAGAAATCCCCGGACGGGAAGGCAAAACGCCCCAAATTGTGCCACCGTAGAGTAAAAAGACTAGAATTGACAAGAGTATAGAAGGAATATTTCTTTGGAAATAGCCCCGCAGTAATAAAAAACCTAAATAGCCAAAAATCAAGATACTTGCCCCGATATGGATGGATCCGGGAGCAGCAAATAACCAGACTCCTAACCCCCCCACCAGCATAGTCAACCCAGTCACAATAAAAAAGTCACTGGTTTCCTGTAACATAACCAACCAACCGAGAATCAGGAAAGGAACCGTATTAGCAATAAGATGGGGAAAGTCACCGTGTAGGAAAGGTGCAAAAAGAATACCCCGCAATCCGATGACTTGATGGGGAATAATCCCGAAAATGTCTAAACTGCCCCGAAAAACAAATTGATCTAAAATCTCTAATAGCCAAAAAATCGCCACAAAGGTAGCGAGGATTATTGCTTGGGTTTTTATTTCTTGCCGTGATCCTTGACTCATAAGATTGATGGATGAGTTATTTTTTCCCATTATAGCCCCCCAGATCAGTTATCAGTTATCAGTGATTCAGTTACCAGTTATCAGGTGTGAGTTTTCAGTTTACTGTTTACTGTTTGCTGCGGGACAAAGAGGGGCTAATTGACAGGAAAAACAAGCGGGATTTCTTGCTTTACAAACCGCCCGGCCGTGGTAAATAATACTAATAGAAAAAGTTTCCCAATCCGGTTGAGGTAGTAAAGCCATTAAATCCCGTTCAATTTTCACCGGATCGTTATTAGTAGTTAAACCCAAACGATTACTTAAGCGCTTAACGTGGGTATCGACTGTCACCCCCTCAATAATCGCGTAAGCGTGAGCGAGTACCACATTAGCCGTTTTTCTAGCTACCCCGGGTAAAGTTAATAATTCCGCCATTGTCTTGGGTACTTCCCCCTGAAAATCCTTGAGGATTTTTTGACAAGCACCCTGAATATTTTTGGCTTTATTGCGATAGAATCCCGTGGAACGAATCAGGGTTTCTAACTCCTCTCGCTCGGCAAAAGCTAAGGATTTAGCATCGGGAAAACGAGCGAATAAAGCAGGAGTTACCTTATTTACCCGCTCATCAGTGCATTGTGCCGAGAGAATCACTGCCACCAATAACTGCACGGGAGTTTGATAATTTAAGCTACAGGTTGCCTCTGGATATAATCGCTTTAAGTTGCTTAAAATTTCTAGGGCGCGCAGTTGAGGTTCAGTTTTTTTTCGAGAGTCCATCACTGGAATAAATCCTGAAAAACTGCTAGGTTAGCCGTGTCGCGCACGATTAAGAAAACTCCTAATCCTAAGAGTAAAACTAGACCTGTTTGCATGATGTTATCTTGCAGTTTAGTCGGGAGAGGTTTACCTACCAAAGCCTCGATTAATAAAAATACCAACTGACCACCATCAAGAGCAGGTAAAGGCAGAATATTAATCACCGCTAAGTTAATACTAATTAGGGCGGCAAATTGAAAAAGATTACCCGCATCATTACGAGCGATTGCGGCTCCGTATTCGACAATTTTAACCGGTCCTGCTACCTGTTGAACACTGTCTTTAAAGTTACTAACTAACTGCCCAAAACCTTGCACGGTTAATAGGGTTAATCGTTGAAATTCACCCGCACCCAAGCTAAAAGCTTGACCAAAAATATCGGCTTTCAGGCGAGTTTCTTCACCGTTAGGAGCCAATCTCACCCCAATTTTACCCTGACCATCACTTCCCAATTCCGGAGTAACGATTAAATCGAGAGTTTCTGTGGGGCGTTTGATGGTTAATTTTAGGGGTTGATCGGGGGAAGATTGAATAATGTCACGGAAGTCAATAACGGCATTTTGAGAAGCACCAAGGGGCTGATCATTGATAGCGAGAACAATATCCCCCGCTTGCATTCCCGCTTGTTTAGCGACGGAATTTTCCGAGGTGAAAACCTCTGGAATAATTACCCCTTCTTGATAGTTAATTTGGGGAAAACCCACGGTAGCGACTTGGGTAACAAGCAAAAAATAGGCAAAAATTAAATTAGCAATTACTCCCGCACTAATGACGATAGCTCGATCGAAAACAGGACGATTGCGTAATAAATCAGGATCGTTATTGGGAATTTGACTATCGGGATCGTCATCGGGAAAACCAACGTAACCCCCTAAAGGAATGGCGCGGAGAGCGTATTCTGTTTCTTTACCTTGATATTTAGCTAAAGCTGGACCAAAACCGATGGAAAAGCGATTAACATGGATAGATTGCCAACGAGCAGCGGCAAAATGACCTAATTCGTGAACGACAATTAATAGGGCAAGTACACCGATCGCTATTAAAACTGACATGATGATTAAATTATAATGATTTAGCTTTTGTTAATTGTAAGCGATCCTCCCGGGCAGATTGCAAAAAATCTTTAGTTATCGCTAATTTTTCGATCATTTATGGTAAAAGAGATCTTAACCGCCTAATCTGACCCGACGGAGAGCGATCGATGCCTTTGAGTGAGCGCGCCCAGCAATTAATCCCAAAAGCGAGAATCATCAGTTTCGCTAATTGGCCTTACCACCAAGCAGCGATCGCTATTTGGCAACAAGCGGATGATCAAACTCGCTATCTCAGCGACAGCGATTTAGATACTATCGTCAATTTAGAGCCTGATTTACTGGTTTCTAGTCAGCAAACTCGAAAACTGCGGGATAATGCTAATAGTATCGTCGATAACTCCCGTCAGACTGTCTTAAGCCAATTTCCTACCATTCTCCAACCCGGGGGCGATCTTCATCCACCCCACCGCGCTGAAGCTTGTTGGCGTGATTTCTGGAACTTTTTACGTTGTATTACCTACGGTGTCGCCGGACAGCAGATTCCCTATACCAGTGCCGAGGGATTGGAAAATATGCGTCTTCTTTATCAAGAATTGCAAGTACCATTAGGGGCGATGATTTCAGGGTTAGAAGCCTTAAAAGCATACAGTTTAGAGTATTTTAGCGACCCAGAAAAAACCGCAATTGCTCCCTATTTCGATCACTTAATTACGGTTATGAAAAAGTTTTAAAACTGCGGCATTTAATCTGTGTTAAAATAGTGAGGTCAACGGTTGAAAATGCCGCTCACCGAGGTGAAAACTCCGTTGAAACCCTGAAATCATCGGCGCAGGTGGGCCTCTTGGGACCCCCAAAAACCTCGATCGAGTGCCTAGGGGGTCGAGGTAGTTTATAAAAGTAAGGGAGATTCTATGGATGCCAAAGCGAAATTACTAGAATTGATCGCTGGTAGAAATCGCGGACTCCTGGCCACGGAAAGCGACCGCGTGCGGATTTTAGCGGCGATTGAACAATTGGAGGATCACAATCCCCATCCTCATCCCCTCGAAGTTAAACAACTATTAGGGGGCAATTGGCGTTTACTATTCACCAGCAGCCGCGGCATTCTGGGACTAGATCGCCTACCTTTTTTTCAATTAGGGCAAATTTATCAATATCTCGACCTGAACAAGGCTAAACTCTACAATATCGCCGAAATTATCGGCATACCTGGGCTAGAAGGGGCAGTAATCGTCTCCGCTACCTTTGAACCCACATCCGAGCGTCGGGTCATGGTCAAATTTGAGCGATCGATCCTCGGTTTGCAACGTCTTCTCAATTATCATTCTCCCCAAGAATTTATCGAAGCGATCGAGAGTGGCAAAAAATTTCCTCCCCTCGATTTTTCTTTCAATAATCGCCAACAAACAGGTTGGCTCGATATCACCTATCTCGATGAAGATCTCCGCATCGGCCGCGGCAGCGAAGGCAGCGTCTTTATTCTCGCTAAGGAAAAAACCTAACTTAAGAGTCATCCGCCAAGCTCCGGCGCTCCCTTCTCCCCTGACTCCTGATATCTAATTATCTAACAGCAAAGGTCGCAGAAAACCGCCATAATTCTCGTCATCTGTACCGATAAAGACTTCTATTTTACCTCTAGGAGATTCTCTGGTGGTCACCGCTTCCACTTTGGCTCCGTCGATTTCTGCAATTTTTTGGGGATTAGGAGCAAGAATTAGGCTATTATCGGCTGTAACTTGACCAATACGGGAAACAGCACTTCTAAACACTCCCGCATTATCTGGATCGTAAGCGGAAGCTATGTAGATATTACCTTGCTTATCTACGGCTAAATCAGAGATGGGGCGAATATTTTCACCACTACCAAAAGGACTCCGAAAAGTTACTGACTGAAATTCCCCGAATTTTAAGGGATTGAACGAGATATCCGTCCAGCGAATTTTGGTACTCTCTTGACTATCGGCCCGTTCTGCGTAGATAAATAGATAACGATCGCCTTGCCGACTAACAGCGATCGCCTCTACATTTTCCACCGCAATCGGCCAATTTATTTGCTCAACTATCTTGACTTTTTGCTGGTTATATGCTATTAAAAATAGTCTTTGAAAAGGTTTTTTGTCGCCACTTTCAGCCAACAAAAATAAGTTAGTTTCAGGGATATGAGTAATACTTTCGAGATCGTTACTCAATCCCTCTGGATTTGGCCAATCTACCCTTAAAACCTGCCATAATAGGGGTTTTTCCTCTGTAGGTAGCTGTAAAAGACTCAGCCTTGGTTGAGATGGATCACTATTTTTGCCCTTATTTTTGGCATCGTGAACCCCTAGAAAAACATCTCCTTCCACCCAAGCTAAACCACTGATAGTCGGGAGATAAGTCTCCAGTCGTCTCGATTGTTGGGCAAAAGAGACTTGCACGGCCGAAAAAAAGAAAACTAGCACTAAAATCCCTGAAAAAACAGTTTTTAGTAGGCCATTCTTCCTAAAAAATGCTCTATTATCTAACATATATTCCCTAACCCCCAATCAGCTAAGACGTATTTAAACCGCTTATTCTTAGATTAGCCCACCCCCCCGACCCCCCCCATGTCGGGGGGGTCGAGGGGTGGGGGGCAAGGGGGGGTGTTGCCTCTTGCCTCGTCTCAACAAGCAATTTAAATTACGAACAGCTTATCACTGATTAACTCCTCCACCACCCGATTTAAACCGACGGAATGGGAAGCTTTGCATAAAATGCGATCGCCTGAATCGATCACTTCCTTTAAACGATTAATTAAATCTGCGTGAGTTTGAAAACATTCGCAATCGACCCCAGTAGCGGACTCAGCAATAAACTTAGCTTCCGGGTCATCTACCAAGACAAACAAGCGATCTATGCCTAGTTTTTGCACCCTCTCACCGACTTGGCGATGTAATTGCTCCGAAAAAGACCCTAACTCCTTCATCGTGCCTAAAACAGCAATATGACGCTGGCCGGGGGTAGCCTTCAGTAAATCCAAGGCCGCTAACATTGATTCTAGACCCGCGTTATAGGTTTCATCGAGGAGTAGGATATCTGGTGCTAATTGGTAACGTTTGGCCCGACCACTGGGTAAATTAACTTTAATTCCCTGTTGCAAAGAAGTCCAATCGATGCCTAAAATTTTCGCTACGGCCAAGGCCGCCATAAAATTTAAAGCATGATGACGACCGGATAAAGGTAAGTTAAAATCTAGTCCATTGACTCGTAAAGTAGTTAAATCTAGTAATTCTCCGACTATATCGCCGCCAGAGAAGCCATAGGTAATTGTTTCCCCCTGCCATACCCGTTTAGCTGTTTCGGTAAGTAAAGGGTGATCGTAGTTAAGAACAGCTATACTACTAGAAGGAGACTCGGCCAATAACTCGCATTTCGCCTCTGCGATCGCCGCTTGCGACCCTAAACGACCGATGTGAGCGGTTCCCACATTAGTAATCACTGCGATCGTCGGTTGGGCGATTTGAGCGAGCAGGGCAATTTCTCCCCGTCCCCGCATTCCCATCTCGATTACGGCACTATCGTGAGTTTCGTCCAGTTCGAGGAGAGTTTTCGGCACTCCGATCTCATTATTATAATTAGCCAGGGTTTTATGTACCTTTCCCCGGGTTGCTAATACCGAGGCGATTAATTCTTTAGTCGTGGTTTTCCCCACCGATCCTGTAATAGCAATCACGGGTATAGTAAATTGATTCCGCCACCAATGGGCTAATTGCTGATAGGTTTCCTGGGTATTCTGGACTAGGAATACAGGAATATTACTAGAGTAATTTACCGAAACTGGCTGCTCGACAATCAATGCCGCCGCTCCTCTTTCGATAGCCATATCGATAAAATCATGACCATTAAAATTATCACCTTTTAAGGCCAAAAATGCTTGTCCTGACTCAATACTACGGCTATCAGTATTAATGCCAGATACTAAACTATCATGGCTCAAACTTATGTCACCCTTATCTTGTAAGGACAATAATTGAGCTAGTTGATTGAGGGATAAATGACAGGGCATAGACAATAAAAATACTTAGGAGTAAATTCCGAATCATCTAGAAGATAGATGTGAACTACTCTCAAGGTCGTTGAGAGCTTCCTATTTCTTGGGGGATTGCCTCAAGACAGACTTACGCCCAGCTTTTGGTCTTACATCCCCTCTATAGGCAGTATCGCCGCTCTTCTGGTTTTTGTGTGGAAGGAAGAAGAATAGGGATAATTTTCGGGAAATATAGTCTTTAAAGCCTTGCCTAGCAAGACTTCCAGGCACTCCCTACCACACAAATTAACGACAAGCTGTGACTTAGATCACATCAAAGCGGTGTTTTTTTCGCTAACCTAATTAGCAGGGGGAGCTGCCTAAATTTTTAGTAATCTGGGCATGGTCGGCAAGCTTGGCCGGGCAAGCCAACAGGAATTTTCCCAAACTGGCAAGGCTAAAATGGCTCAACTCGATAAGTGGAATGACCCAAAATAGGGGCATCCTAAAAAGCGAGCATCTACTATCTAATCACAATTAAACCCTTTATGGTGATGGCCCGAAAATCCATCCGCTTACTGATTGAGGAGGGCTGATTCAAATAACGATGGCTAGTCTAAACGATCGACAAATAGAAACAAAAGATGAAGAACAGGTACTGTACGATTATTGGCTCGACCGCGTACGGACCGATTCCCCTGAGGAGTTAATCGAGGATTTTCGTCGTCTGTTTATCGAAGGTCGGGGCTATCAAGAAGCTCCTATTTATTTAGCCCTAGAGCGTCTTGTCAAGGCTAAAGATGCCGAAATTCGTTTTTATTATTTCTTTAACCGCTGCTGTCACATTTTAGTGAACCGATGGCAAATGCAGTCGACTTGTCAGCCAGCAATTCTCGAATTGGTATCGCTGCTGGATAATCTGCCCTCTCCAGGTCCGGGACATTACAGCACCGCCAATACTTTGCGCCATCTGGTCAAAAAATTTACCCTCTCGGATGACTACGTTAAGCTGCAGCGTCTGGCGCGAATTATTAGCAGCCAATACAGCGAAGAAACCGCCCCTTGCGTGGGAACCCTGATTAATCGTTATCCCTATCTCTATGATCACTGTTTACTCAGTGATGAAAGTCCCCGAGAACAGCGACAAACCGTTAGACGTATTAAAGTGAAAACCGAGCGCTGTTTCGAGGTAAATCTCTCTCATTATGTTACCTATCAGGTACGTTTGGGACAGGTTGCTCATACCCCAAAAACCAGCGAAGAAGCGGGGAGAATCATTCAACCAGTGAAAAATCCCACCCTGCTCAATGATAAGGAACTAAATCGCGCCCTCAAGTATTATGTGAGTCCAATAGAAGGAAATTATACTTATAAAGCTCTCTCGCAAAATTTTCTGGCGAATACAGTTTATAGCTCTACCTATAAAGATTTTAAAAATGATCTCTACGATTATCTGATTACCCCCGTAGACCACGGCAAGGGGCAATTTAACAAAAAACTCTACGATGTCCTGCAAAATACCCTACCCCAGTGGGATCAACAAAAACCGAGTGAATTTCTCATCCTGCGTACTTCTAGTCAATTGTTCAATTATCTGGTGGTGGAAAGCAGCCAAAAACCTGATCATTACATTTTTATCGATATGATCACCAATATGGGGGTAACTCGGACTGTGGGGTTATTGCTCAAGTTGGTTTTGGTGTGTCCCAAGGTAAAACCCCACTTAGATAAACGTTTTTCGATTCTGTTTAACCATTACGAGGGTTTTTCTCGCGATCAGGTGCCTTGGTTGGTTAAATCCCTAGAAAGTCTGCAAGTAGCTTTTAGTATTCATTTCGGGAAAGCTGATTTGTCCTGTCTCCGTCAAATCCAGTGACGAGCGAGGATTAAAAAGTTAAGTAATCTCAATTTCTAACCAATGGCGCCCCGGAGCTAAGGGATAATTAAACCATCGTCATTTAGGCTGCGTTTATCCGTGAAAATTATCGTAATCGGCAGCGGTGGTCGAGAACACGCCCTGGCTTGGAAACTGCTGCAATCGCCCGAACTAGAACAAGTGTTCTGTATTCCGGGTAATGGGGGAACGGCAATTTTACCTCAATGTGAAAATATCCCCCTAGCAATGGAGGATTTTGCCGAAATTAGCCGCTTTGCCCAGGAAAATAGCGTCGATTTGGTGGTTGTCGGTCCAGAATATCCCCTCTCCCTCGGTATTACCGATCATCTTCTCGCCCAAGAAATAGCGGTTTTTGGCCCCACACAAACCGGGGCCTTAATTGAATCGAGCAAATCCTGGGCCAAAGAATTAATGATCGAAGCCGGAGTGATCACTGCCGCCTCGGAAACCTTTACCGATGCAGAATTAGCGAAAACTTATATCCGAGAGCAAGGAGCGCCCATCGTGGTGAAAGCCGACGGATTAGCCGCAGGAAAAGGGGTAATTGTCGCCGAAACCGTAGATACGGCCCTAGAAGCGATCGATGATCTTTTTACCAGTGGCTTTACTAAAGTCGTGGTGGAAGAATTCCTAGAAGGGGAAGAAGTGTCCATCCTCACCCTCACCGATGGGATCAGCTTCCGTTCCCTGCTACCCGCCCAAGATCACAAGCGCATCGGTGAAGGCGATACCGGCAAAAATACCGGCGGTATGGGCGTTTATGTCCCCGCACCCATAGCCACCGCCGCCATTATCGAAGCGGTGGACCGAGACATCCTCGCCCCCATCGTCGCCACCCTGCAAAAACGCGGCATTGACTATCGGGGAGTCCTCTACGCGGGTTTAATGATTTCCCCCGCCGGAGAGCCAAAAGTTCTCGAATTTAACTGTCGTTTTGGCGATCCCGAAACCCAAGCGGTTTTACCCCTACTGGAAACTCCCCTCGCACCCCTACTGCTGGCTTGCGCTCAACAAAAATTAACTGATTTCCCCTCTTTACAATGGCGGTCCGGTAGTGCTGTTTGTGTGGTGGCTGCGTCTGCCGGTTATCCCGACCACTACGAAAAAGGCCAGTTAATCACTGGAATTAAGGCAGCTGAAACCGCAGGAGCGCTCGTTTTCCACGCTGGCACGGTTTTAAAACACGGCGATATCTTCACCGATGGCGGCCGCGTTTTGGGTGTCACTGCTATGGGGTCTAATTTTAATCAGGCGATCGAACTTGCCTATCAATCGGTGAACAGGATACACTTTGAGGGCATCTATTATCGTCGCGATATCGGCCACCGGGTAAGGGAAAAATAAGGGTCAGTATTTAGGCAGGGGTAAGGGGGAATAGTTAGGGGTTTTGAGGATTAATTTATTAGCCAATTTCCCCTTTTTTCCGCATCTCTCACCGCTAATCCTCACCTCTTTCTAGGGTCATCCCTGACAAAAGCGCATCTGATTTGTCAAAAAACCAGTAACTATTGATAAAATCATGAAACTGAATCGCCTAACCAAATTGCCATCCCTATGCGAATTTTGCTCTATTCTTATAACTATTATCCTGAACCGATCGGCATTGCTCCCCTGATGACAGAATTGGCGGAGGGATTGGTTAAAAGAGGTCATCAAGTTAGGGTTTTAACCGCCTTTCCTTGGTATCCTAATAGTGAAATCGATCCCGAATACCGAGGAAAAATCTATCTAGAAGAAGAACGCAACGGTGTTAAAATTCAACGTTCCTACGTTTGGGCGCGCCCCCAAAGAAGTCTAAAAAATCGTATTTTATTTGAGTTGAGCTTTGTTTTTTTGAGTTTCTTTCAGGCTCTCAAAGGTGAAAAACCCGATCTAATTTTCTTAACTGTCCCCGGATTACCCGTTTGCGTTCCCGCCGCTTTATTGAGTAAATTATATGGGGTGCCGATTATTCTAAATTTACAGGATATTCTGCCCGATGCGGCAGTTCATGTGGGATTATTAACTAACCAGAAAATGATTAAGGTTTTTAGTAGTCTTGAAAAATTTGCCTACAAAACTGCCAGCAAAATCTCGGTTATTGCCGATGGTTTTACCAAAAATCTCCTCACTAAAAATGTGCCGAGTCAGAAAATTATTGAGATTCCTAATTGGGTGGATGTAAGCTTTATTAAACCCCTGCCGAAAAACCATAATTATTTCCGCCAAGAAAATCATCTTGAGGGCAAGTTTGTTGTTTTATATTCTGGCAATATTGCCCTAACCCAACCCTTAGAAACCCTGATCGATGCTGCAGTTCACTTAGTTGACATCCCTGAGATTAAAGTGGTAATTGTTGGTAAAAAAGAGGCCCTTGATCGCCTAGAAAAGTATCGCCAACAACAGGGGGCGAGTAATGTGCTTTTATTACCCTTTCAACTCCGGGAAAAATTACCAGAAATGTTAGCGGCGGCCGATGTGGGTATGGTGATGCAAAAACATAACGTTATTTCCTTTAATATGCCGTCCAAAATTCAGCTATTATTAGCTAGTGGCCGTGCTATTATTGCTTCTGTTCCCGCCGATGGAACCGCCGCTAGGGCGATCGAGCGTAGTGGTGGTGGTTTGGTGGTTAATCCCGAAGATCCGGAGGCATTAGCTACAGCTATTTTAAAGCTATACAAAAACCCAGATTTAGCAACTATACTAGGAGAAAAGGGACGAGAATACGCAGAGGAAAATTATGCCTTTGAAAAGACTTTGGATCAATACGAAAATCTTTTTTCTCAAGTAGTTAGTTAATAATTAGGGAATAGGGATTAGGGATAGGGAAAATTTTCCCCGACACCTATTACCCAACCCCCATCACCCCATCAACTCACCCCTAACTCCCACTTAACTATTTTCATGTTCGATAATTTCTCCAAAAAACTCTCCTGGCAAAGTCTCAAACAAGCGATTGCTTTTTTATTAACAATTATTGCTTTAACTCCAGTAGTTACAGCTTTAATTTCTAGTGTTAATCAGCCCCAAATCCAATCGAATATTCAACTATATCAAACCAACCTCAATCTACAAGCCACGACTCTCAGCACCGATGCTGATCCTAATAGTGAGGAATTTGCTAATCTTAAATTAATTCAAACTTCCCTGATCGGTGAAGATACTTATAACACTGCCGAGGAACAGTATTTATCAGCCCAGAAAAGTGCCAAAAAAACAATCACCGAACTAGAAAAATCAGCAGTTAATCCCGAACAAAAAAAATCCCTTGAGCGCGACATAAATTCCTTAAAAGATTTAGAGCTAAAATTAAGTCTCATTCAAGCTAGTCAAGGTGACTTGGATTCAGCACGGCAAATCTGGCAAGATATCAAGGAAAAATCAGAATTTGAGAACTATAAACCTGCTGTTTTAGGAAATGCGCTGCTGTTAGAGGGATTGTACAGTGAACCCCCCGAAATTGCTGCCGATGCTGAAGCGAGAATCGATCGCAATTTTCAAGGATGGTTTCGTTATACCATTCTGGAAAAATTATATAGTCTCGAAAATCGTCAAGAGGATTTACTCGCTTTAGAGGAAGAACAGAGTGAAGTGGCGGCTAATGCCTTAATTAAACTAATTTTATTGGCTTTCTTGCCTCTTATCGGCGGTTTAATCGGTATTGTGCTGTTGGTCTTTTTATTGGTGCAGTGGCTGCTCCGCCAACAGCGAGCGCTGCTCTTTTTAGATGATAGTCTCGCTTGGCAAACTAAGTGGGGAGGAGAAACCCTCTGGTGGGGAATAATTATCGGTTTCTTTTTCGTCGGACAAATTGTTTTACCGGTAATTTTCGGGATTTTATCGAGTTTCTTGAGTCTCAATCCCGAAAAATTCAGTCTAGAAGCTAAAGCAATATACGTTGTAGTTAGTTATTTAGCCTTAACATTGAGCAGTTTATCGGTTTTATACCTAGCTATTAAGCCTTTTCGCCCTTTACCTCCCGATTGGTTTCGTTTTAACCTCTTTAGTCCTTGGCTTCTCTGGGGGTTAGCTGGCTATTTTGTCGCTTTACCCCTGGTTATTATCGTTTCTTTGCTCAATCAACTAATTTGGCAAGGACAGGGGGGTAGTAACCCGCTGCTGACTTTAGCCCTAGAATCCCAGAATACCTTCGCTTTGCTCTGTTTTGCCTTTACTGCTTCCCTTGCCGCTCCTTTTTTCGAGGAAATTGTCTTTCGCGGCTTTTTACTAGCTTCTTTGACTCGTTATCTACCCGTCTGGGGTGCGATCGCTCTTAGTAGTTTGATTTTCGCCCTTGCTCACCAAAATTTGTCAGAAGTGCTGCCTTTAACCGTCCTAGGTTGTGTTCTTGGCTTTGTTTACACCCGCTCGAAAAATTTATTATCCTCGATGTTGGTTCATAGTCTCTGGAATGGTGGCACCCTGTTAAGTTTATTTTTATTGGGCAGCGGTGCGGGTTAGGTGAGGTCAAAAGTCTCTTAGTCTAGAGATAACTAATCTCCCCCTTTCAACCCTTGCACTTAATTAGATAACCACATCGTTGCTCACCTTGGTTGATCCAGTGAGTCCGTTCGATCGTACAATCAGGCAGCAGCATGGCAAACATTTCTAATTCATGGCCACAGATACTCGGATAGGAACCGGCCACCTCAGCAATAGCGCAGTGATGCTCGGCCAGGACATAACTATTTTCTGCTTCCAGTGCCACTAATTCTGCCATATAACCCTCCTCTTGGCGAATTTCCAGCAATTTTCTCATTCTTTCCCCTAAAGAGCCCTTGCCGAGGCGCAATTGATATTCTGCCGCTTTGCGTTGCCACTGTTTTTTGAGAATTTCCCCCACCTGTTGCTCTCCCACCGTCTCCACGAGAGTATTGAGGAAAGAAACGGCGAAATTATCGTAATTATGGGGAAAACGGCCACGACCTTGACGACTGAGACGATAAATGTGCTGGGGCCGTCCTATCTTATTTTGTACGGCAAAATATTCTATCAGTCCTTCCTCCTCCAAATCCTTAAGATGGCGGCGCGTCGCTTGCGGACTAATACTTAACTCTTCAGCCAAGTCTTGGGCGGTAGATTGACCGTTTTTGAGCAAATATTGCAGAATATCGTCTTTCGTCGAGGCGGGTTGAGTCGTGGTCATGATACCAAAAACAGAGGCTTTAGCGTACAATTGCTGAGGGTCAAGGAGCGGCCGATTACCCCTACAGAGTAACTTGAATAACAGAGGTTTATCAGCATCCTCTCAAATTTTCCCTGACTTTGACAACAGCTTTGTTGTTAATCTATTATATAATCAATTTAAACAACTTTATTGTTGTTTAACTGCCTCCCCTGCCTACCGCGTAGAGAGAACACTAACCCCCATGAGTGCAACCACCGTTAAAAACCTCGTTAACCAACCCTACAAGTACGGTTTCATCACCGATATCGAATCGGAAACCATCCCCCGCGGTTTGAATGAGGAGATTATTCGCCTAATTTCGGCAAAAAAGAAGGAACCGGAATTCATGCTCGATTTTCGTCTCCGGGCCTACCATCAATGGCAAAAGATGACCGAACCCAGTTGGCCGCACGTTTCCTATCCTGCCATTGATTATCAAAATATTATCTACTACTCTGCACCCAAACAGAAAAAAGAAAAACTCAACAGTCTTGAAGAAGTTGACCCCACTTTAATCGAAACCTTTGAAAAATTAGGCATTCCCCTTTCGG
Organism: Microcystis sp. LE19-8.1F; assembly: GCF_027531715.1. Classification (NCBI taxonomy): domain Bacteria; kingdom Bacillati; phylum Cyanobacteriota; class Cyanophyceae; order Chroococcales; family Microcystaceae; genus Microcystis; species Microcystis sp. LE19-8.1F. Next base: position 54,144 of record NZ_JAPZSO010000139.1, read on the forward strand.
AACAAAAACGCCTGTCTAACGTGGCCGTCGATGCTATTTTTGACAGCGTTTCTATCGCCACAACTTTTAAAGAAAAACTAGCAGAACAGGGGGTTATTTTCTGTTCTATTTCGGAAGCTTTACAGGAACATCCCGACTTGGTGCAGAAATATCTCGGCAGTGTAGTTCCCGTGGGGGATAATTATTTTGCCGCTCTTAATTCTGCTGTTTTTAGCGATGGTTCCTTTGTTTTTATCCCCAAAGGTGTCGCCTGTCCGATGGAATTGTCCACCTATTTTCGGATTAATAACGGTGAGACGGGACAATTTGAAAGAACTTTAATTGTCGCTGAAGAAGGGGCATCGGTAAGTTATTTAGAGGGTTGCACCGCTCCGATGTACGATAGTAATCAACTTCATGCCGCCGTCGTGGAATTAGTCGCCCTCGATAATGCGGATATTAAATATTCGACGGTGCAAAATTGGTATGCTGGCGATGCCAATGGGAAGGGAGGTATTTACAATTTCGTCACTAAACGGGGTCTGTGTAAAGGAGTTAATTCTAAGATTTCTTGGACGCAGGTGGAAACTGGTTCGGCGATTACTTGGAAGTATCCCAGTTGTGTCTTAGTCGGCGATAATTCCGTTGGGGAATTCTACTCAATTGCCCTAACTAATAATAAACAACAGGCCGATACAGGTACGAAAATGATTCACATCGGCCGCAACACCAAGAGTACAATTATTTCTAAGGGAATTTCGGCGGGTAACTCCCAAAATAGCTATCGCGGGTTAGTGAAAATGGGACCGAAAGCCAAGGGAGCAAGAAATTACTCCCAGTGTGATTCTATGCTGATTGGAGATAATGCCGAAGCTAACACTTTTCCCTATATTCAGGTGGATAACAACAGTGCTAAAGTAGAACACGAAGCTTCTACCTCTAAAATCGGTGAAGACCAATTATTCTACTTCGCACAACGGGGTATTTCCGAAGAAGATGCTGTCTCTATGTTAGTCAGTGGTTTCTGTAAGGATGTCCTCAGTAAATTACCGATGGAATTCGCCGCCGAAGCTGATAAACTCCTCAGTCTCAAGCTCGAAGGAACCGTCGGGTAACAGTTATCAGTTATCAGTTATCAGTTATCGGTTATCAGTTATCAGTGTTCGCTGAAATATAATTAGTTTCTAGAAATATTTGCAGTTGCCAACAAAAAACATGAGTGAAGTAATTTTATCGGTAAAAAATCTGACCGCTAGTATTGACGGAAACCAGATACTTAAAGGAGTTAACCTCGAAATTAAAGCAGGGGAAACCCACGCAATTATGGGGCGCAATGGCTCAGGGAAAAGTACCTTTTCCAAAGTAATCGCCGGACATCCCGATTATGAAGTAACTGGGGGAGAAATAATTTATCAAGGCGAAAATCTTTTAGACAAAGAACCCGATGAACGAGCGCTTATGGGTATCTTTCTCGCTTTCCAATATCCCTTAGAAATCCCCGGCGTTAGTAACCTCGATTTTCTTCGCGTTGCCTATAATGCCCGACAAAAATATTTAGGTTCGGAAGAATTAGATAGTTTTGACTTTGAGGAATTAGTCGAGAAAAAACTAGAAGTTGTCCAGATGAATCCTAGCTTTCTTGGCAGAAGTTTAAACGAAGGTTTCTCCGGTGGTGAGAAAAAACGTAATGAAATCCTACAAATGGCCTTATTAGAACCTACTTTAGGAATTCTCGATGAAATTGACTCCGGTTTAGACATCGATGCTTTGCGAATTGTTGCCCAGGGAGTCAATCACTTAGCTACCCCCGATAACGCTTTTTTACTTATCACCCACTATCAGCGTCTGCTCAACTACATTGAACCCGATGTTATTCATGTTATGTACGATGGGCGCATTGTCACCAGTGGCGGTAAAGAATTAGCTCTCGAATTAGAAAGAACTGGCTACGATTTCCTCGACGAACAAGTATTAGCCGTTAAATAATCATCAGTTATCAGTTATCAGTTACCAGTTATCAGTTATCAGTTATCAGTTATCAGGAGATGGCTTTTATTTATTCTCCCCACACCCCACACCCCACACCCCACACCCCGCACCCCACACCCTACACCCCACACCCCAACCCTGCAACCCCCTCTTACCAATGACAGCCATAATCACGAAACCTGAACAATCAGGAGAATTATTGTTAAAATTGTCGCGAGAAACGGTTCCCACTATCGATAACGGTAAAATTCTCGAATTAAGAGAATCGGGAGCCAGTAAAGCTCAAGAATTAGCCATCCCTGGCAGAAAAGATGAAGAATGGCAATTCACCGATTTAAGTCAACTCTGGGCGATCAATTTTTGCGCTCCCCAACCCGTTACAATCGATAAAAATGCCCTAGCTGTTTTTTTGCTGCCTGAAGCCAAAAACAGCCACCTAGTCTTCGTTAACGGCATTTATCAGCCCGAATTGTCCGATATTTCCGCTTTACCCCCCGGTGTCAGCGTCAGCAATCTCGCCAATGCACAAAAAGATGTTCTTGTCAACTATCTAGGGAAAGAAAAAACCCCCGAATTTTTTACCGCACTCAACCAAGCTGGACTAAGCGATGGGGCAGTAATTCACGTCACCGCTAACACCGTCGTCACAACCCCGATACATCTCCTATTTATCACCGTTGTGGAGGAAATTCCCCGCTTTTATCAGCCCCATAGCCTAATCGTGGCGGAAACGGGAGCTAGTGTCAATATTATCGAGAATTACGGGGCTTTAGCCGAACATTGCTCCGATTTACCTGTAAATTACTCTTATTTCACCAATGCTGTCACGGAAATTTACCTCGAAGCCAACGCCGAGGTCATCCATACCAGAGTACAACGGGAATCGGGAGATGGTTTTCACATCGGACGCACGATAATTGAACAAGGGCGCGATAGCCGTTACACTCTCAACGAGATAAATCTAGGAGCTAAACTCTGCCGTCATAACCTCGATGTACTGCAAAAAGGCGAACAAACCGAGACAAATCTGCACGGATTAGCCATGATTACCGGACAACAAACCGCCGATACCCACAGCGCCATCTATCTCAACCATCCCCACGGCATCGCCAACCAACTGCATAAATGTATCGTTGATGGTAGCGCTCACGCCATCTTTAATGGTAAAGTGTTTGTTCCCAAACCCGCCCAATTAACCAACGCCTCCCAGTTAAATCGGAATTTGTTAATTTCTAACAAGGCACGAGTCAACACCAAACCGGAATTACAAATTACCGCCGATAACGTCAAATGTTCCCACGGGGCAACCGTTAGCCAACTGGAAGCCGATGATTTATTCTATCTGCAAAGCCGGGGCTTAAGCGCCGACACCGCCCGCAGTTTGTTAATTGATGCTTTCTCGGCCGAGATTTTAGCTAAAATTCCTCTAGAATCCCTCCGCCAAAGATTGGGGCAATGCGTCGCCTGTCGCAGTGTGGAATAACTCTACCGGGGTGGGTGTCAACCTGCCCATAGTACCCCTCTGACTCCTGACTAAAATGACAATTATCCAAGAAAAAACCCTCGCCCAAAAAGTCCGCGCCGATTTCCCTATCCTCCATCAAACCGTACACGATAAACCCCTTATCTATCTCGATAGTGCCGCCACTTCCCAAAAACCCATTCAAGTATTAGAAACCCTGCGAAACTATTACGAAAAAGATAACGCCAATGTGCATCGCGGGGCGCATACTTTAAGTGTCCGGGCAACGGAAGCCTACGAAGGGGCCAGAGATAAGGTGGCTAGGTTTATTAATGCCGCTTCTCGTCAGGAAATTGTCTATACTCGCAACGCCACGGAAGCGATTAATTTAGTCGCCTACAGTTGGGCATTAAATACCCTGAAAGCAGGGGATGAAATTATTCTCTCGGTGATGGAACACCACAGTAATTTAATCCCCTGGCAAATTGTCTGCCAAAAGACGGGGGCGGTGATTAAATATGTGCCATTAACCAGCGAAGAAAGCTTTGATTTAGAACAATATAAATCCTTGTTATCTGACAAAACTAAATTAGTTGCTGTCCTTCATGTTTCTAATACATTAGGCTGTATTAATCCCGTTGCCGAAATAGTCAGCCTTGCCCATCAAGTCGGGGCGAAAGTATTAATTGATGCCTGTCAAAGTGTCCCCCATTTAGCCATTGATGTGCAGTTCATAGATTGTGATTGGTTGGTGGCTAGTGGTCATAAAATGTGCGCCCCCACTGGCATTGGATTTTTGTACGGCAAAGAGGCGATTTTAGAGGCAATGCCGCCCTTTTTTGGTGGTGGCGAAATGATTGCAGAAGTCTATTTAGACCATTTTACCTGTGCCGAACTGCCCCACAAATTTGAAGCGGGAACCCCCGCTATTGGCGAAGCGATTGCTCTCGGTGCTGCGGTAGAATATTTAATGGGTTTAGGTATGGATAATATTCATGCCTACGAGGAAGAATTAACCGCCCATTTGTTCAAAAAATTAGGAGAAATTGAGGGTTTAAGAATTTACGGACCGCCACCTAGTTTAACGGGCCAGGGTCGGGCTAGTTTAGCCGCCTTTAATGTGGAAGGGATTCATGCTAGTGATTTAGCTACTTTATTAGACCACGAAGGAATCGCTATTCGTTCTGGTCATCACTGTACCCAACCTCTACACCGCCTTTTTGATGCTTCCGGCAGCGCGCGGGCAAGTCTATATTTTTATAATACCCGTGAAGAAATCGAGCGCTTTATTGTCGCCCTACAGGAAACTATCGATTTCTTTGCCAATTGTTTTTCTTAGGGGGATTTCTAGCCCTTTTCCTGTTCTTAAAGAGTGAAGGAAGTTACTTATAGCGTTTTTCAGTCTGCTGAGGTACAAAAGTTATGGGTTTTAGGCAAAAGGCAAGAGGCAGAAGGCAAAAGGGAAGAAAAATAGGTGTACCTCACTAGCTTAGGAAATGCTATATTATTATCAAGGAATTTGTCCTGAAACGGGGGAGTTATTGCGCTTGCCCCGTACTCTTTTGGCTGAAAAAATTGCCCGAGATTTGATGACAACTATCACCAATCCTGAAGGTAAAATGTATGGAATTTTGTTAGGAGAAAATGCTGCTGGCGAAATAGAAATTTTAAAAGCTTTTTCTGGACAGGGAGAAGCCACCGGCTGGGTTCCGTCCCTAGTGGGGAGAGAAAAAATTGTGCTGGAAGAAAAGCGAGTTTTGCAAATTTTAGAAACAATTAAACAGGAAATTATCACCCTACAATCAATTCCAGAACATAATTTATATCGACTCAATCAAGCAAATTTTGAGCGCAAAATACAAGCTTTACAGCAACAACATCAAAACCATAAACAGGAACGAGATAGGTTAAGAAATTTAGGGAATTTAAAGCCAGAAGAATTAGAGAATTTAAATAATATCAGTCGTCAGGAAAAAAGAGCAAGAAAGCAATTAAAACAGGAACAAAAACAAGTTTTAGACCCCTTAATTGAGAAAATAAACTTCGCCAATCAGAGAATTATTGAACTTAAGCAACAGCGTAGGAACCTCTCCAAACAGTTACAGGAATTGCTGTATCAATCCTACTGTTTACATAACTTTTCTGGACAATCTCTCTCCTTAGCTAAATTGATGGGCAGTAATTTGTTACCGACGGGAACAGGGGAATGTTGCGCCCCGAAATTATTAAATTATGCCGCCATGAAAGGATTAAAACCTGTCGCCATGGCCGAATTTTGGTGGGGAGAATCGAATCGAGATAGAAAACAGGGAGAATTTTATGGTGCTTGTCAAGAAAGATGTCAACCTCTCATGGGTTTTTTACTCTCTGGTTTACGTTCATCCCTAGAAATTATCTATGAAGACGAGGGAATAATTGCTATTAATAAACCTGCCGGATTATTATCGGTAGCAGGACGTTATCAAGACAGTCAAGATGCTGTGGTCAATCGTTTTCGTCGTCAGGGAAAAAATCTCATTCCCGTTCATCGTTTAGATCGAGAAACTTCCGGTATATTATTACTAGCTAAAAGTTTAGATATTTATCGTTGTTTATCCCAACAATTTCAACGGCGAGAAGTGGAGAAAATCTACGAAGCTATATTATCAGAAATTATTGAGCAAGAATCGGGTATAATTGACCTACCTCTCTGGGGAAATCCGCAAAATCGACCCTATCAAACTGTGGACTGGCAAAGGGGAAAAGCTAGTCAAACCTATTTTAAAGTTGTCGGTAAAGAAGGCAATTATTCTCGGCTAGAATTTATTCCCTACACGGGAAGAACCCATCAAATTCGCGTTCATAGTCAAGCGGGATTAGGGATAGGAATTTTAGGCGATCGCTTGTACAATGGTAAGCAGTCCGACCGTTTACACCTACACGCTAAACAATTATCTTTTCGTCATCCTCAGACCAAAACTAAACTTGATCTCATCATTCCCACCCCCTTTTGAGAGCTATAATTGCTAACAGCAACTAATTAGCTATAGTAACCCGATTTACTGACAGGGGTACAAGGTCAGCCAGAAAATAGATATGAGATCACCCTTCAACCTATTTTGACTTCTCCTCCTCAATCCTGACGACCGACGACCGACTCCTAACCCCACCAACAAACTTTTTCGGCAAACCCTAGGGTTTGCGTCATTTGGCTTAATTGATGACAGGCCCTAGTCGAGCAGAAAAGTTTTTAGAAAAAAACCTTGCAATTATTTTGAGAGCGTGCTATATTAATAAAGGACTTAAAAACGCCGAGATAGCTCAGTTGGTAGAGCAGAGGACTGAAAATCCTCGTGTCCGCGGTTCAAATCCGCGTCTTGGCATTGAGAAAACACTAAATACGGACAAAGTTTTGAGGTACACCGCTAAATGTGAGGATGCCAAAAACGAGACTAAATTTAATTAGTCCAAATTTAGCCTATGAAATTCGGAGGGAAGTTATGCCGATGGAGCGAAAGCGATACCCTAAAAATTGGGAATCAATCGCCTTAGCTATTAAAACTCAAGCACATTGGCAGTGCCAAGAATGCGGACTTGATTGCACACCCGCACCGATAGCTGATCGCTCCCTTAAAGCAAAAAAAACCTTGACGGTACACCATCAAGACCATAATCCTGCTAATAATCACTCCGATAATTTGATAGCTTTATGTAGTGCGTGTCATCTAAGAAGACATTCAAGGAAAAGGAGGAATATCAGCATAGGTCAATAGTTGTATAATTGAAGCTTAAAATATAATACAGGAGACAAGCTGTGAGCGAGATTACTAAAGACTTGATTGATTTTTTGATTACCGAAGTGAAAACGCAAAAACCGCTAGGAGAAAAACAATTATACTCTGACGATCAATGTCTGGAAGTGGCTTTAAGAATCATCAAGGCTAATTTTCCTATTTGTGTAAATAAAATGGTCAAAGGGGAAAAATGGAAGTTATAGAAGTTATAATTTAGCTATGGATTTAATTAAAAGACGACTTGAGGAAATCAACCGCCGGTTAAAGGTGGCAAGGATCGGGGTCGCTTTGGAGATTAGGGGAGAAAGAATTTATCTTAGGGGAACTTTCCCCCCTAAACCGGGTAAGTCTGGTTATTCTCAACAGAGAATTAGTTTAGGAGTTTACGCTAACAGCGAGGGGTTAGATTTCGCTGAATCAGAAGCGAAAATTATCGGGGGGTTACTCGCTCAAAATAAATTTGACTGGTCTGGATTTTTGGCAGTGGAAAAAACCCCAGTATATTTGGTTAGCCATTGGGTTAGTCGCTTAGAAACCGATTATTTTTTGACTCACGAGAGAACTTCTACCAGTGAACAGACTTGGAAGATTGACTATTATCAACCCTTGATGAAATTGCCACAAGACCAGCAATTATCGAAAGAAATACTAGAAAAGACTTTACTATCTGAAACTAAACCGAACACGAGAAGCCGTAGGCGCTACGCACTCGCTTACGCTGTACTCAGCGATTTAGCAAAAATTGATCACCACTTTCGGGAATTAGTGGGGAATTATTCCATTAAGGCAGTCTCCCCGCGCTCTCTCCCCGACGATCAAACTATTGCCAATAGTCGAGAGTCTCTTGATAGTCCATCATGGCAGTGGGCTTATGGGATGCAAGCAACTTTCGGACTAAGAAATCATGAGATATTTTTCACTGATCTAGACGACTGGCCGATCGCTTATGTAAACCGGGGGAAGACCAGCGAGCGCTATGTGTGGCCGCTTTTTCCTGAATGGGCTGATCGTTGGGAGTTAAAAAATGTTCTCAAGCCAGAGGTGAGTGGCCAAAAAAATAGCGATTATGGTAGTCGCGTCACTCAAGCTTACCGAAATTTTGGGTTAAAGCCCCGTCCTTTTAGGACGGCTTTTTAAACTATATCTTGTTAACTTAACTTTTATTGTGCTATACTGATTTTGTCTAAGTCCCCCCTGCGTAAAATGTTTGTCTTAGAGTTTAAAGTT
>NZ_JAPZSO010000026.1:0-5679 GCF_027531715.1 Microcystis sp. LE19-8.1F
GAGCCGCTCCTATCACTCACGCATTATTGTATATACCAGAACATGTGATTTCAAAATTACTATAAATAAATTCTCTATCGTTTGATGGAGTTTTTTTTTAATACTATTCTATTTTCCATAGCGAACATTACCATCTGAGTAGTCTTTCTTAAACTTTTCTGTTTAAAATATATTTATCAATTTTTCCACAAATTGCTTTAAAACAAAAAAACCTCAATCTTTTCAGATTGAGGTTTTAAAAAAAGGCGGCGACATACTCTCCCACAAATTGCAGTACCATCTGCGCAGGCGGGCTTAACTTCTCTGTTCGGGATGGGAAGAGGTGAGCCCCGCCGCAATAACCACCTTAAGAGGTTTTGCAAGGGTATTACGATTTATCGTAACAACATTACATAATATCTTAACATACTGAGATAAAGAAAAAAGTGTCATCCTATAAGGATCTAAGAAAGTTCTCTCCCGTCTATTTATAAATAACTAGACGGGATTGATTTTGTACATAAGCTTATGGGTTATTAGTACTACTCGACTATGACATTACTGCCTTTACATCTATAGCCTATCAACGTAGTCATCTCCTACGACCCTTTAAAGAAATCTCATCTTGTGGTGGGTTTCGCGCTTATATGCTTTCAGCGCTTATCCCTTCCCAACGTAGCTACTCTGCAGTGCTCCTGGCGGAACAACAGATACACCAGAGGTTAGTCCAATTCGGTCCTCTCGTACTAGAATCAGATCCACTCAAATTTCTTGCGCCCACAGTAGATAGAGACCGAACTGTCTCACGACGTTCTGAACCCAGCTCGCGTGCCACTTTAATGGGCGAACAGCCCAACCCTTGGGACCTTCTCCAGCCCCAGGATGTGACGAGCCGACATCGAGGTGCCAAACCCCCCCGTCGATATGAGCTCTTGGGGGAGATCAGCCTGTTATCCCCGGCGTACCTTTTATCCTTTGAGCGATGGCCCTTCCATGCGGAACCACCGGATCACTATGCTCTACTTTCGTACCTGATCGACCTGTATGTCTCTCAGTCAAGCTCCCTTATGCCATTGCACTCTACGCACGGTTACCAAGCGTACTGAGGGAACCTTTAGAAGCCTCCGTTACTCTTTTGGAGGCGACCACCCCAGTCAAACTACCCACCAAGCAATGTCCTCCACATTATGGAGTTAGATCTCAGATAAGCAAAGGGTGGTATTTCAACAATGACTAACCAACGCCTGGCGACGCTGGATCGAAGTCTCCCACCTATCCTACACATCACTTATCCAAGACCAATACTAAGCTATAGTAAAGGTGCACAGGGTCTTTTCGTCCCACTGCGGGTAAACGGCATCTTCACCGTTACTACAATTTCACCGAGCTCATGGCTGAGACAGTGTCCAGATCGTTACACCATTCGTGCAGGTCGGAACTTACCCGACAAGGAATTTCGCTACCTTAGGACCGTTATAGTTACGGCCGCCGTTTACTGGGGCTTCAATTCAATGCTTCTCCGAAGATAACATCTCCTCTTAACCTTCCAGCACCGGGCAGGTGTCAGGCCCTATACTTCATCTTACGATTTTGCAGAGCCCTGTGTTTTTGATAAACAGTCGCCTGGACCTCTTCACTGCGGCCACGCCGTAAAGCGTGGCGACCTTTCTCCCGAAGTTACAGGTCTATTTTGCCTAATTCCTTAGCCATGAATCTCTCGAGCACCTTAGGATTCTCTCCTCGACTACCTGTGTCGGTTTACGGTACGGGTACTTATTACCTGAAGTTTAGAGGTTTTTCTTGGAAGCCCTTAGGCGCACTATCACTTTGGCCGAAGCCTCCGTGTACTATCGTATTTCCCCAAAACCCGTGGATTTGCCTGCGGGTCTTATAGGTAGGTACTTCAACGAACTATTCCGTCAGTTCGCGGCGCTTTCATCACTCCGTCACCCCATCACAGTAATAAGTAGTACGGGAATATTAACCCGTTGGCCATCGACTGTCCCTTTCGGGTTCGCCTTAGGTCCCGACTAACCCTCAGCTGATTAGCATAGCTGAGGAAACCTTAGTCTTTCGGTGTGCGGGTTTCTCGCCCGCATTATCGTTACTTATGCCTACATTTTCTTTTCTAACCAGTCCAGCATACCTTACGATACACCTTCAACCCTGTTAGAATGCTCCCCTACCACTTTGTATTACTACAAAATCCATAGCTTCGGTAATATGTTTATGCCCGATTATTATCCATGCTCGTCCGCTCGACTAGTGAGCTGTTACGCACTCTTTAAATGAATGGCTGCTTCCAAGCCAACATCCTAGCTGTCTGGGCAGACAAACCTCGTTCTTTCAACTTAACATATATTTGGGGACCTTAGCTGATGGTCTGGGTTCTTTCCCTCTCGGACTTGGACCTTAGCACCCAAGCCCTCACTGCTGGTAAACATTATATAGCATTCGGAGTTTGTCAGGAATTGGTAGGCGGTGAAGCCCCCGCATCCAATCAGTAGCTCTACCTCTATATAACTTATAACCAGCGCTGCACCTAAATGCATTTCGGGGAGTACGAGCTATTTCCGAGTTTGATTGGCCTTTCACCCCTACCCACAGGTCATCCGAAGACTTTTCAACGTCAACCGGTTCGGACCTCCACTATGTGTTACCACAGCTTCATCCTGCCCATGGGTAGATCACACGGTTTCGCGTCTAACACTACTGACTAAAGCGCCCTATTCAGACTCGCTTTCGCTACGGATCCGTGGCTTAACCACTTATCCTTGCCAGCAACGTTAACTCGTAGGCTCATTATGCAAAAGGCACGCCGTCACCCAACGAATGGGCTCCGACCGCTTGTAAGCGTATGGTTTCAGGATCTATTTCACTCCGTTATTCACGGTTCTTTTCACCTTTCCCTCACGGTACTGGTTCACTATCGGTCTCTCAGGAGTATTTAGCCTTAGCGGATGGTCCCGCCAAATTCAGACAGGGTTTCACGTGCCCCGCCCTACTCAGGATACCACTATTTATTATACTCGTTACCTATACGGGACTATCACCCTCTGTGGTCTCACTTTCCAGTAAGTTCTAATTCCTTGTACATAAAATGTCGTGGTCCTACAACCCCAACTATGCCGTAACATAATTGGTTTGGGCTAATCCGCGTTCGCTCGCCACTACTTACGGAATCACTTTTGTTTTCTTCTCCTCCGCCTACTTAGATGTTTCAGTTCAGCGGGTTTGCCCACCTATCGGTGTACTATGTCTTCAACATAGTGGGTTGCCCCATTCGGATATCTACGGATCAATCTGTGTGTGCCAGTCCCCGTAGCTTTTCGCAGCTTATCACGTCCTTCTTCGCCTCTGAGAGCCTAGGCATCCCCCATACGCCCTTATTTTGCTTATTGTACCAATCACGCTAAAGCGTGACCGTTTTTTTTGTCTTTATTCCGAAAAATAAAAACGCTTTCTACTTTTTAAAATTTTTCTTATCTCAATATGTCAATGAACTTTTTCTAGTTTTCAGTTTTCAGTCTCAGTATGCAGCGAACTGCTTACTATAAACTGTGACTGATTACTCGATAGTGGAGAATAACGGAGTCGAACCGTTGACCTCCTGCGTGCAAGGCAGGCGCTCTAGCCAGCTGAGCTAATCCCCCTAGTTTTTAAAATTCCAAATCTTTAAATTCCAAATTCCAAAAAAAATAAGGATTTCAACCTCTAGAATTTCCTTAAACAAAAAATTGTAGTCCCGCCCAGACTCGAACTGGGGACCCCTACATTATCAGTGTAGTACTCTAACCAGCTGAGCTACGAGACTCTGTTTTTGCTTAATTAAAAAAAACATCTTTTCAAATGCTTTTTCTTGTATTATTTGAACTAACAGCGAGAGTAATTAAATCTTAATCTTTAATCTTTAACTATATTTTGCGTCTTTCTCTAGAAAGGAGGTGTTCCAGCCGCACCTTCCGGTACGGCTACCTTGTTACGACTTAGCCCTAGTTACCAGTTTTACCCTAGGCAGCTCCTTGCGGTCACCGACTTCAGGCACCCCCAGCTTCCATGGCTTGACGGGCGGTGTGTACAAGGCCCGGGAACGTATTCACCGGATCATGGCTGATATCCGATTACTAGCGATTCCAGCTTCACGGAGTCGAGTTGCAGACTCCGATCCGAACTGAGAACGGTTTTATAGATTCGCTCCTACTCACGTAGTGGCTGCTCTCTGTACCGTCCATTGTAGCACGTGTGTAGCCCAAGGCGTAAGGGCCGTGATGATTTGACGTCATCCCCACCTTCCTCACAGTTTGCACTGGCAGTCTTGTTAGAGTTCCCGACTTGACTCGCTGGCAACTAACAACAGGGGTTGCGCTCGTTATAGGACTTAACCTGACACCTCACGGCACGAGCTGACGACAACCATGCAGCACCTTGTAATTTGTCTTGCGAAAGACTAGTTTCCTAATCGGTCAAACTACATTTAAGCCTTGGTAAGGTTCCTCGCGTATCATCGAATTAAACCACATGCTCCACCGCTTGTGCGGGCCCCCGTCAATTCCTTTGAGTTTCATTCTTGCGAACGTACTCCCCAGGTGGGATACTTATCACTTTCGCTTAGCCACTGAGATTGCTCCCAACAGCTAGTATCCATCGTTTACGGCGTGGACTACCAGGGTATCTAATCCTGTTCGCTACCCACGCTTTCGTCCATCAGCGTCAATCCATTAGTAGTAACCTGCCTTCGCAATTGGTATTCCATGTAATCTCTAAGCATTTCACCGCTACACTACATATTCTAGTTACTTCCTAATAATTCAAGTTAAACAGTATCAATGGCCGTTCCACCGTTGAGCGATGGGCTTTCACCACTGACTTATCTAACCGCCTACGGACCCTTTAAACCCAATGATTCCGGATAACGCTTGGATCCTCCGTATTACCGCGGCTGCTGGCACGGAGTTAGCCGATCCTTATTCTTACGATACCGTCAAGCTCCTTCACGAAGGAGTGTTTCTTCTCGTATAAAAGCAGTTTACAATCCATAGGACCGTCATCCTGCACGCGGCATGGCTGGTTCAGGCTTGCGCCCATTGACCAATATTCCTCACTGCTGCCTCCCGTAGGAGTCTGGTCCGTGTCTCAGTACCAGTGTGGGGGATCTCCCTCTCAGGACCCCTACCCATCGTTGCCTTGGTAAGCCGTTACCTTACCAACAAGCTAATGGGACGCATGCTCATCTTTTACCGTTGTGACTTTAATAATCAATCCATGCGGATCGAAGATACTATGAGGTATTAATCCAAATTTCTCTGGGCTATCCCTCTGTAAAAGGTAGATTGCATACGCGTTACGCACCCGTGCGCCGGTCTCTAGTTCCGAAGAACTATACCCCTCGACTTGCATGTGTTAAGCCTGCCGCTAGCGTTCATCCTGAGCCAGGATCAAACTCTTCATCGTATATTGTTTGTCAAGCTAAGCTTGACTGTTTTTTAGACGAATTTCTAGTCTTTTTTCAAATCTCTCGATTCTCTTACTCTCTTTTTGTTTGTTCTTAAAATCTCTTTTAAGAACGGCTGTCAATTCAATATGTCTAGGAACGTGTCTTCTTCTTTTTCGCCTCTCTTGCGGTTAGCGGGTGCAAAAGTAATCATTCTTTTTTATCTGGCAAGCTTTTTTGAAAATAATTTTAAAATTTTATTTCCTCCT
>NZ_JAPZSO010000098.1:0-13322 GCF_027531715.1 Microcystis sp. LE19-8.1F
GATGGGGTTAAATCCACAATATATTTTTTAGATGGCATTTTTTGGTCGCTCAGTTTTAGTTAACAATACAGGGAGCATCTCATTTATGCAAGTGAGTAATTATACTTGTCCCTAAAACTGGTTTCTAGCAAGACTTTCAAAATAGCTTGACATAAAACCTGATTTAGGGGTTACAAAGGTGAGATGCTCCCAACAATACAGCTTAATCATCATCTACTAACGTCTTCTTAGAGCGGTCTCGCAGAGCGAGTGCGGCGGCAACGCCGCTATCGTGACCGGCTGAAGTCTTTTTTCAATATTACCTCTTTTTCGTTCCTCAATACAAACTTGATGACTTAGTAGGCAATAGTCCCTGAATATAACCTCGTGTCAGTCCTTTTCCTGTAGCTTTATAGGTTTCTTGGCATAAATTCAATGAATAATTCCAAAACCAACGACAACAACCAAAGCTTTTTGCTAAGGCTATTTCTTGCTCGGTATTAGGCTTAAGTCTGAATTTGTACGCTTTGTACATAGTTGTTATCAAGAAACTATATTTATGATCAGATGGTTTTTGAGGAATTGTCTATATACTGGTCAGCATTCAGTTAAAAAACGAAGATTAAACGTAAATGCCAATTATTAGCCGTTTCTCTCTCGATTTCGATGCGACGGATAAACTCGCGAAAATAAAAACGGCGCTCGATTTCCGATAAATCTCGCCAAAATTGCGGAAAAGCAACGGCACGAGCGATAATAGTCAGGTTATCGGGGGGTAATTGGTCTAAACGTCCTTGTATCTGCGCGATCTCGTTTTTCAGTTTATAGGCCCGTAGATTAGCCGTTTCTTGATCTAAAATTCCCGCCGCTTCTAGGGAGGGCAATTGCGACAAAATATCGTTTTTTTGCCCTATTTCCTCGCTCATTCCCCGTTTGATCGCCTCTAAATCTGGTAAAGATATCTGAGCGATCGTCGGTGGTAGGTCTTGACAAATGCGCTCGATTGTGATATCAAGAATTTTTTCATAAGCGATCGCCGAACATTTTTTTGTCCGGGGACATTGCAAAGGTCGCAAATAGAGGTATTCTAGGCTTTTTCCTCGCGCTGTGACTTTGGTAATCGTCATCCCCGATTGACATTGACTACAGACGACTAAACCCGCTAAGGAACGCGGGGCGCTGGCACTGCGGGGGGGTAATTTGCGATTATTTCTCAGGATGCGATCGATCTGGGCTGCTTCTTCCCGGGAGATCATCGGGGTGTGGGTATCGGGGATAATATCTTGACCTAGATAGCACAAATCACCGCGATAAACGGGATTAGTTAGCCATTTATGGGCAGTAGCTACCGATATCTTTTTGCCGTAGCGTTTTTCTAGATACCGCACCGTGGAACGCAGGGAAGCGGAAATCAAAAAGCGATCAAAAAAGTCTTTGACTACTGGTGCGGTACTGCGATCGAGTATATAACGCTCCTTGCCACGACGATAACCGTAGGGTGCTTTTCCGGGGGGAGGCAAAGCTTGCAGACGATTGTGAGCGTGACCTGCTTTTAAACGGTTACTTAGTTCGTTTTTTGATATTTCTTGCAGAATCTTGGCAAAATTCAGCTTATAATCTGGTTCTTCTAGGGCAATTATATCTATGTCGAGGGCTTCTAAGGATTGTAAAATTTTGCTAACTTCCGTGCCATTGTCTCCCAATTCTGCTAGACGACGCAGGATCAGCAGTCGGGGGGGAGTACCTTGACAATCGCGGAGAAGTTGCTGCCGTTGTGAGCGATCGCCAAAATCTTGATATACTTGTTCGGGAGAATAGGCCCAAATCGAGGTATCGGGGGGACTATCGAGCAGGGGGTTAGTATAGGTGTAGGCGATAATTTTCATGCTTTCCCAAAATTCTTGTCTAGATAAGCTGTTAAGCATCGATAACAGTTATCTTAATGGTGAGATAGGAATTTTTCGTTTTGGGAAGTTGGTTGTAGATACCTGTTTGGTGTTACGATAAGTTACGGTGTCGCGATTATAACTCGTCTAGAGATGTGAGTAAAACCGTTTATTCGTGATAGTATGTAGTTAGACTTCGACCATTTGGGAGAGGCAAACTATGATAGATTATAATTTAGATGCGGCGCATAGCATTCTCTATATGCAACCTAAGTCTGCGCTCGCGGCGGAAGATTTTGTTAAAATTGCGGCGGCAGTCGACCCCCACATTGAAGCCACTGGCGGCCTTGCTGGCGTAATCATCGAAGTTCCTAAGTTCACTGGTTGGGAAAGTTTTGGCGCCTTGGTCGCTCATTTCCGGCTGATACGCGACCATCACAAGTACGTCAGTAAAGTTGCCGTGGTGACTGATTCCACTTTGGTTAAACTGATTGAAAGTCTGGCTTCCCACTTTGTCGCGGCTGAAGTCAGGCAGTTCCCTTGGGGGGAAACTGAGGTAGCGACCCAATGGATATTGGGAGGCTCTACACTACCCCTAGTGGTCTCCTGACTTTTCAAACATCCTCTGAATCTTGAACTGCTATACTATCTGGGGACTTAACAAAATTAGGTCCCTATTGTGTTGTTTTGAGCAACTGAGTTGAAGAGAAAAATGCCGATCACTTCCCTTACCAATCTGGACTACTATGACCGGGTGAATCCTGACCTATTGCGCTTACTACCGCCGGATGCCTCAGTGATTGTGGAAGTGGGTTGTGGCACAGGCGCGTTGGGGCAGTATTATAAGAAAATTAATCCAAATGCTAATTATATTGGCATAGAACTGAATGCGCAAGCGGCCGAAATTGCGAAAACTCGGTTGGATCAAGTCATTGTGGGCAATGTCGAGGCATTGGATTTAGGGACTATCATTCTGCCCAATAGCGTAGATTGTTTGATTTATGGTGACGTTTTAGAACATTTACAAGACCCCTGGCGAGTATTAAATCAGCAAATTACTTGGCTTCAACCCGCCGGCCAAGTCTTAGCCTGTATTCCCAATATTCAACATTGGAGTATTCTAATTAATCTGTTAAGAGGGGTCTGGGAATATGAAGATGAAGGGTTATTAGACCGCACTCATTTGCGTTTTTTTACGTTATTGAGTATTAAAAAATGGTTTGCTGAAGCAGGATTACAAATCTATGAGATTCAGACACGAGGACAGAAAAATGAGAATTTTCAAACTGCTCAAAAACTATTGGCTCCCACCCTTCAATCCCTGGGCATTAATGCCGAACAATTTGCCATTCAAACAGGAGCCGTTCAATATGTAGTCAGAGCCTTAAAATCTACCCAACCACCTCGCCCTTTACTGATACAAACCATGATTATGGCTCCCCTCGCCTGCGATCGCGTCCGGGTCTTAGAACCGGATCAGTTCAGTGCCACCATTCCAGGTGTAAGAACCGTTTCCAGTGTTAAATCGGCGGATTTAGGCATTGCCCGACCGGAGGAGGAAAAAATCTTTATTTGGCAACGGGGATCTTTACAACCGGATGAACTGGCCAAAATTCAGACCCTTTTAGGCAAAGATTATTTAATTATTGCCGAAATGGATGATGATCCCCGTTGTTGGCCAGAACATGAACAAAATCAATTTTTAACCTATCGGGCTTGTCATGGTATTCAAACCACCACAGAGCCGTTAGCAGCATTTTTTCGCACTATTAATCCCAATGTGGCTGTTTTTCCCAATCAATTAGCCTATCTTCCCCCCCAAAGGGAATATCCCCAAAATAATACCGTTAAGCTCTTTTTTGGGGCCTTAAATCGTCAAGCAGACTGGCAGGCTATTTTACCCACCCTCAATCAAGTCTTAGCCGACTACGGAGAGCAAATCTCTGCCCAGGTGATTCATGATCGAGAATTTTTTGAGGCATTAGCCATTACCAATAAAGTTTTTGAACCCTTTTGTGATTATGAGCGCTATCAAGCCCTATTAAGAACCTGTGATATTGCCTTGTTGCCCCTCAATCCGACAGCCTTTAATAGTATGAAATCTGATTTAAAGTTTATTGAATGTGCGGGTCATGGCGTGACCGTTTTAGCTAGTCCTACGGTGTATAAAGCGTCTATTCAATCCGGTGAAACGGGTTTAATTTATGATTCTTTAACTGAATTTTCTGCACAATTACGACAATTAATTGAAAATCCTTCTTTTCGGCAACAACTGGCTAACAATGCCTATCAATGGGTCAAGCAAAATCGCTTACTGGCTCAACATTACCGCCGGCGATGGGATTGGTATTGTCAGATGCGGGACGAATTACCCCGTTTAACCCAAGAATTATGGCAACGGGTTCCGGAGTTACGTCAGAATGTTAACTAATCTTCTTTCATTCATAGGTAAGCAGGACAAAGACCCTAGCCAAATGGCAGCCAAAGGAATAGAGTGGTTATGGCAATGGCAGCGAGAGAGGAAATTATATCATCATTCATTTATTGATTGGTTAATGCTTCGATTTCTCTGATTGCTTCGTCAATTCCTTCTTTAACTTTGCTCAATCCAGTTAAAAAGTATTGCCAATGACCGTGTTTGCCGTCGGCATTAATGGCATTACACCAGCGTTTAGCGGCTGCTTGCTTGACTTCCCTCAGTTCGTCCCATCCTTTAGTTTCTAGGATTAAATAGTTAGATTTAGCTGTCTTCAGACGGATAATAAAGTCTGGGATATAATCATGGTCTTCCCCATTATGAAAATAGGGAATAGTAAACCCTAAGCGTTCATTTTTAACAAAGGATTCAGTGGCGGGATGAGTGTCAATAATATAGGCGGCTGCCTGTTCCCATTGATCGGTATCAGCTACCACACAGTTAAGGTGAGACTTGACTACCTCTCTCACAGGTTTGCCGGTGAAGAAGTTAATATCATCGGTTGAACCGTTGCCTCGATGTGTCTCATATTTGGGTATTTCTGGGGTTTCTCCGGCGCCGGTATCGGGATAAATGGACTCCGAGAGTTTTTCAATTACCCAACCGTAATAGGGGGAAAGAAACAGATCGAGAATGTGAGCGGGTTCTACTACTTTAACCTTTTCCGTTAGGTAGCGATCGCATATTTTTCTTAATTGGGGAAACAAGACTTGAGGGGGTGCTTGACATTGCTCGGTTTGGCAGTAAGTGCGAGTTAAATCGGCCGCTAATTCAAAGACTAATTCTTGTAATCTTTTTCCCTGACGGTAAGGGTTGAGATCAAGGCTTTCTAGTTTGCCCGGACCAGATAGGCTATGACGACCTTGGTTATTAGCCAGAGTAGCTTTAACTTGGACTTCGGGGGCAATTTTGAAGGGGTTGATTTCTAAAGCGGCGATGGCTTTCCAGTCAACGGTGACTCGGTTTTGTACGGCTTGGGTATAGCCTTTAACTCTGGGAAATTCTAGGCGATATTGGGATTTTTGCGGCACTGAGTAAACATGATAGCGTTTTTCTGGCTGAGGTTTTGCTCCTTGGGGATTAGCTTTAAAGGGAACAACTTCAAAGGGAACTCCGAAAATTGTTGAGGTTTCTTCGGCAAATTTGTTATCCTCGGTGAGGTCATAACTGCGCCTTCTTAACCCCCTACCTACCACCTGCTCACAGAGTAATTGGGATTGAAAGGGACGAATCCCAATAATATGTTTTACGGTCGAACAGTCCCAACCCTCCGTAAGCATTCCTACAGAAATTACACATTTTATATCGCGACCGGGGGGGTGAAACGGTCTAGCTAATTTCTCGGCTAGTTGGGCAAATCCTTCGGGATAAATATCGCGTCCTTGGTCATCTTTTGTCCATTGAGTTTTACCAATGGTGTCTAAAGTAAAGCGCATCCATTTACTTTCATCGGATTTACTTTCACCCGATTCTAATTCTTCAACTACCTTAGAATCGACTCTAATCGTGTTAGTTTCTCCCTCGATATTACGAAGCGATCGCAGGTTAGAGGAGGGTAAATCATCTGGTTTGATATCTTCTGCTATCCATTCATAGAGACATTTAGCAATCTTGGTATTCTTACAGACAATAATAAATACAGGCGGTCTGGGATCATCGGAGGCTGCCCATTCTTGTTTGATTTGTTCCCACTGTCCCCCTAATAAGGTGATGGGATGTTGCACATATTTGAGGATAGCTTCCGGTGTAGGATT
The DNA here is from genome assembly GCF_027531715.1 of Microcystis sp. LE19-8.1F. NCBI lineage: Bacteria > Bacillati > Cyanobacteriota > Cyanophyceae > Chroococcales > Microcystaceae > Microcystis > Microcystis sp. LE19-8.1F. The sequence continues at coordinate 6,096 of NZ_JAPZSO010000098.1, forward strand.
TATTCCTTTACCCCGTTCAGATCGGGTCATTTTCTTCATTAACCATTCCCAGATATTAAAGTAAGCTAAATCTGAAACGGCTGCGCCGGTGGTATCTCTAACGGGTAATTGAGGAATTTTAACTAAACCTGCTTCAATGGCATCCATTAAACTAAAATCACTGACAACCCACTCAAAGGGTTTATTAGTATTCTGTTTAGAAGATTTTAAGTAATAGGGAGTAGCGGATAGATCCACACAGAAATTAATGCCTCGATATTTGTTAATTCTATCTAAACCCTCAAGCCAAATCGTGGCTTCTTTTTCTTGATATTTTTCCGATTCTTGCTCATCGCCAGCATCATTTTTATCTGGAGATATCCGAGATATCCGATAAGCATGATGCGCCTCATCATTAAAGACTAAAATGTTACCTTTATTCCCCACTTCTTGGGTTAATATTCGTTTAATCCAAGCGGCATCACTTTCTAAATAGCGGGTAATTTCTACCTTGACTTCTTTAAGATTTCCCTGTGTATCGTATTTCTCCCCTCCCTCAGCGACTTTTAACCGACCTAATGCGATTTGTTGTCCTAAAGTTTCTTGGGTTAGATATCTTGTTCCCCTAGCAGTTTCGTTTTTAGCGGCAATCTTAATCACTTCGGCGGCGGTGGTTTTGACTCCCACTTTCACCACTTTGGCAGTGTCATTACCGGCAGTGGCAGGCGCTCGCTTTTCAAAAATATGCCAATTTGTCACCAAGACTTTACCCTGTCTCAGTTTGTCCATCAGGTGAGAGGGTACGAGGTCACGGGTGCGATATAAAGAAGCTTCGCCGTTGTCGGGGTTGAGTTCCTGCAATCTGCTTTTAATGGTGATATTGGGACAGACAATCAGGACAACATCGGAGAATTTAGCGTTACTGCGATCTGCTACTTTGTTGAGGATGGACCATGCTGCTAACATCCCCATCACTGTTGTTTTACCGCTTCCAGTGGCCATCTTACAGGCGTAGCGGATGAAGGCTTTCAGGGTGGTGTCAATGGGGGTGTCTTGGGGAATGTGAATCCCTTGGCGAAAGTCGGCCCGTGATTCAATCAGGAAAATGATGGTTTCTACTGCTTCTTTTTGAGCAAAAAATAGGCGATGTTCTCTTCCTTCTCGGTTCCAATAGTCCAATAGTTCTAAGGTAGTACGACTGACCCCGGGATAGTTTTCGTTTCTCCATTCTTTGACTTTGTTCCTGATGTGGTTAACCAAGGTCATTTCATAACCAGGGAAAAATTGATCGGGGGGTGAAAGTTTGAGAACTTTTCCTAATTCCCATTCGCTGTCACCTTCCCGGGGGGGATAGACAATAGCCGGTCTTCTCCCTTCTTTTAATTCCGGTTCATAACCTTCTCGGATGAACCAATAACGGGAGGGTTCATCAAAGGGTGAGTTGAGAATCGGTTCGTTGACTTCGTAGGACATAGGGTTATTTAGGATTTTTTTCTTATGTATTAACTCAAGGCAAACTCGGTTAAACTACGTTTATAGGGAGCCTGAAAACCTAAGACTATATCTTGTTTGGGAACACCAGCCGCGATTAATTGATTGGCAATGCCGATTTCTGTTCCATCTCTTTGAATCCAGATTTTGTCATCTTTTATGTCAAGATGAATAATCACACCATAGATTCGCTTTTGCTCTTTCCACCCAATATTTAAGACTTGGTAATGATGGCGTTTTGTGTCAAAAATAAGTTGAGTTTCTCTGTCATTTTTGCTGTCATTAACTGAATGTTGGGTGAGAATGTCTTGAATCAGTTGAGAGTAGTTTATTCTTTCCATAATAAGTAGTCGTGCAAAATTAATTTCCTAGTGAAGATAGGCAAGAGGCAAGAGGCAAGAGGCAAGAGGTGGTTAGATATGTGTAATTAATTTTGCTTAGGTACTTACCGCCTCTTGTTTGAGAGAATTAAAGATTAAGAGTTTATTTTATATTCGGCTACAGCGTCTTGAATAAATTGACGAGAGAAAAAGTCCTCATAGGTATCTTGAGGAATGGCTAGATAAAGAATCCTTTCGGGTTGTTCCTGTTTTAATGCTAACCGATAATTGAGGATTTGTCCTAATGCGAGATGAAATTCGGTGACTTCTGATGCGCCTAAAAAAGATTTAATCTCTATGGCAATTTTTTGACCTGCCTTTTCGGCGGCAATTAATCTTTCCGCGCCTAAGTCGATGTAAAATTCTACGTCATTGACTTTCAGATAAAGGGGATCATGGGTGATATTCCAGCCATCTTTTTCGAGGGCAATACACACGGATTGATGAAAAATATCTTTGGCTGACATAGAATTTTCTAAGTATAAGCAAGCTCGATAAACGGCTGATTTAACTTCATCAAGGGTTCATCAAAAGGTGAGTTGAGAATCGGTTCGTTGACTTCGTAGGACATTTCGATTTTTGATTTTTGATTTTTGATTTTGGATTGATTAATTTTCTAGCAGGTTTTGAGGTTGTCTCATATTAACTCCTTTTTAAGCAGCTCGAAAAGGAATATTCTCAAGGATGACTTGGGGTACATTTCCTGTTCCTAAAACATCTTTAGCGTCGAGAATTTCAATGCCAACTAAAAGATCATTATCACCAAGGTTTAAGGTGATTTCATCGTTTAACTGAAGATTTCGACATTCATGTTTTCCCTCTACAAGTCTAATATAAAGGGCATCAATTTCTGCATCGTAGCTAATTTTCATTTTGTCTCCTTTAAAAATAGTAGGTGTAAACAGTAATGACAATCAATTCTTGTTCTGTTTCTGTAACAATGGGAACAACTTTTTTTAGAGGGTAAAATTTTCCTTGCCAATAGGAATTAGTCTGAATTATAGTCTGATATTTATCCCTTCCTTGTTTGGCACTTTGTCGAGTCCCATAACGAATTGCTCCAATAATTTCTTGTTCATTTGTTCCTCGTTCAATACATTGTTCTCGAGCGTGTTTTGTTAATCTAATTGGTTTCATTGTTGATTTTTAAGCAACTCTCTAACCACTAATATTTAAGCTATGAGTATCCAATAGTAATCTCATTAGATATAATCCTTAAAGTCCTCTAATGGTTCATCAAAGTCATCACCAATGGAAATTATATTTTTGTCACTACCAAATAAAGGAGGACGTTTAGGTATGGTTTGAGGTGATACTAATTTTACCATTGGTTGATTATTTCTGGTAATAATTATTTCTTCTCCTGTGGCTGCTTTTTCTAGGAGTTGATTGATTTGCGGTAAGGCTTTATTTATGTCGATCGTTTCCATTTTGGGTACACTTCATCAAGGTTGTTCATCAAAGGGTGAGTTGAGAATCGGTTCGTTGACTTCGTAGGTCATTTTCTAATCAAATATCTTTCGTCTAGTTTAGTTATGCCATTGGGAAGTGTTTCTATAGGCCATTTATCTGGGGGCAAGTGTGCAGTTTTTTCTAAATATTCCTTAAAAATCGTATTAGCTGAGTCACTGCACAGAATAAAGAATAATGTAAATTTTTGTTCTGTAGATTTTTTTAATCCTATGTATAGATTCTCCTGTATCCACCTCTTATTTTTATCAGGGAATATTTCAGATGATCCAGGATACCAACCAGTATAGCCTACCGGATTCACCACCAACCATAGATGTTCATCGGAGTTTATTTTTCTGGATATTGTTCCCTTTACTGTTATTTTGTGATTAATAAGTTTTTGGTCTTTGGGAGGATCAGTAATTGTTCCTGATATATCTTTTTTGTGTGAAAGCCATATACCAAAACTCACCCCCACCCCAAATGCAGTACCAAGCATCGTTAAAAAAGTGATAAGGATAGTTAAAAATTTTTGCCCATCATCTAAAGCATTTAGCCACTCAAATATTTTAGCTACAAATTCTGTTTTACCTGGAGGAGGAGCAGTCATAATAAATCATCCTACAAACTTTTAACCACTAACAACTCATTCCCCCGGTCATCAATCACCTTAACGGCAATTTGCCGATGTTCTCCCACGGCAAAAGGTGCGCTGGTTGTTCCTGCTAGATGTTCCCAGACTGATTCCTCATAGGTTCCCTTTAAAGCTTTCTGAATCGAATCCCAAGCGCCGGTACGGGGAAAAAATGCCTGATTGACGTGGAAACATAGGCCGTTGTAGTCAGTATCGAGAAACCAAGCGGGGACATTCTTACCCGGTTCTGAGTCCACTTTCATGGTAACCGGGTCAAACACATCCAACCCCAATAACTCCACTTGATATTTACCCTCAGGGATGGGATTAATCCTAATCTCTGGCAGTCCACAGACGCTGAATATCTGGGAACTCCTCATGTTTTTGAGTAAATCCCCCATCAGCAGGTCTGGAGTTGCTTGGATGTAAGTCGCGGGAATCCCCACCGTATCCTGACAGTTTTCTACAAACTGACGAGCGCTAGGAGCGATCGCAAAGCCAAGGACGAACAGATGGGCGTATTGTTTATGATAGGCTTCCCCAGCCGCTCTGTAAACGGGCTGTTCTGCGATCGCTCCGTTCTCCGGTCCGAATAGAAACGCCACCGGTTTCTGGGAGAGGGGAAGCTGATTCAGGTTTACTTCTAGGGCCTCATCTACCACCTCCCCCAAGGTAGCACCTTCTAAATCACTAGCTTTGACCATTGCCTCAGCCGATAGATTCTGGGTTCGCGTCGGCTGTCGCACGTTGTTTAGGGTGATGGTGCGGTTCCCAGACAGACGTAACACGGGAGATTTCCGCAGAATTTCCAACATCCGTTCTTCATAGGGACCGCTATTGTCGATTACCACCGCTGCGCTTTCCGGTTCGTCTTCCATCTCCACCGGAGGCGGTATGGTTCCCTCGATGGTGAAGGGACTACACACCCGCACAATACTGTTATCTACTTCGGGACGGTCAACTAAGATTTCCGATTCGGGGGGTTCATTGTTGGCGATACTTTTCAGGGTGATGTGTGGGACTATTCCCCCAATTTCTTCCCCTTTACTGTTCTGTTTTCTCTTGTAGATAAAACCCCCCGTCGGTGAGTTATTATCTTTCAGTTGATACCAAGGAAAGGTGGCGGTTAATAGTCTCTGTCTGGCTAAGGCTAAGGGTACTCTACTGACATCACAGGTTATCCATCTTCTCCCCCATTGTTCCGCAACGTAGGCGGTTGTCCCACTTCCACAATTATGAACGGTACAAACTTCAGTAATAAAAGAGTGGACAGTTTCAATCTCTAAATCATAGACTGTTTCCGTAGTTATTTCCGATTCTAAATCTTTAATTTCACAGGGTATTTGTTCCCTGCCAAAATAAACAATATCGCCGATTTTTAAAGTATCAGCCCGTCGCCATTCTTTGTAATGATCTTCTGAAGGTTCAACCGCAGCCAATGGGGCTTTAATTGTCTCTAATATTCCCGTCAAATTATGATAAATTTCTTGATTATTGAATCGCAAAATATTTAATCCCAAAGAGTTTAAATAAGTATCTCTTTCTTGGTCATAAACTATCGCATCTGGCCTATAATGGCTATCTCCATCTACTTCAACAATACAACCCTTTTCTCTTGCATAAAAGTCGGTAATATAACGTCCAATAGGATGTTGACGGCGGAATTTAACTCCTAATTGATTTCCTTTGATTTCTTGCCATAATTTAGCTTCGGCTGGAGTCGCTTCTTTTCTCATTTCTCTAGCTAAAGCAAAATTATTTTTAGGAATATGTTCCCAATTGCGATCGCCTCCATAACTGGTTGTCCGTTTTTGACATAAGACTCGATGATCTCCCGTTACCCAGAGGATTTGCTGACAAAGGTGGTGACGAATCCCGATCATTTTCCCTTGATGGGTTTTGCTGATAGTACGAAGAATCCGATGAGGTTGCAGATCGTGTCCGATGACATAATCTCCCGGTTGTAATTTTTCTATTTCTAAAGCCTCTAAAGCCCCCCCTTGCCCTCCTAAAGCCCCCCCGATGTCGGGGGGGTTGGGGGGGTAGCTCCCCGGTATCTGAGAGTTTACCCCCCCCTGCCCTACCTTCAAAGGGGGGGAGTTAGTTGGTTGGTGGGGAATAAGGATTTTTGTACCTTTTCTTAGACAGGTGATATCTAATACTAAATCGCCGGGGTCGGTGGTCATTAATAGACAGCGTTGGATGACTTTTGTTGTTGTTTGAACTACATATAATTTCTCGGTTGCTCCCATTAAATCTATCCAAATGTTACCCAATGCTGAAACTGGGAAATCCTCCAAATATCTAACATAGCGAATATTATTTCCAGATTTGATAATACGTCCTTGTTTTACTAAACTATTTAAACCCTCAATTGTAGTTTTCCAATGACAATTTCTAAGTGGCAAATAATTTTTTTCTTCAAATTCAAAGGGCTTAGAAAGAGTTTCGCTATATCCCGAAGATTGTAGAGATGTTGCTTGATATACTTTAGATCCTTTGGGGATAAGATTAGGATTAGCTAATTCTTCGCTAGTAATTGAACGATTGCTTCCATCTGGCAATATTAAATTTTTATACGATGTTCCTGCACCTATACCTACATCTTTTTCTAAAAAAAGTTGATTATATTTAGTTAGAGAAGCATCTTTGCAATACCAAACCAAATAATCCGATAAAGTTCCTATTACCTCTGTACGAGCTTGAGGACTACTAACGGCTGCTGTTTTTTGAAAAGTAATCAAACTAACAAAATTCTCCCCACCAAAAACCTCATCCATCAACTCCCGAACATGATGCACATTCTCATCGGAAATCTGCACAAAAACACTACCGCTATCAGTCAACAACTCCCGGGCCAACAACAAACGATCGCGTAAATAACTCAGATAAGAATGTAACCCTAATTCCCAAGTATCTCGATAAGCTTGCACCATCTCTGGTTCGCGGGTGAAATCATCGTCATCGTTGTGTTTAACGTCGCGTTTTCTCACAAAAGGTTGAAAATTAGAACCAAATTTTACCCCGTAGGGAGGGTCAATATAAATCATCTGCACCTTACCCCCCATCCCCTCGTATTGCAGTAGGGAGTTCATCGTCACCAAGGAGTCACCGAGAATCATCCGGTTTACCCATTTATCGTGGTACTCGTAAGCTCGGAGAATCTGGTCAGTAATTGACCATTTAGGGTCATTAAATAGTTCAAATAGATTCAATTGTTCCCCTTTTTCCACCTTGTGGGATTTCAGGGTTTCAATAATTGCCCTAGTGGATAAACGTTCATGGACAAAT
>NZ_JAPZSO010000124.1:0-4198 GCF_027531715.1 Microcystis sp. LE19-8.1F
GCCTTTGTAGTCCCCCGGTTAAGTGATGCCAGAGAATAAAAGTGTAGGCACAAAACACCAGGATAAAATGGCGAAGAAGGCTTTCTTTCTCGCGAACCTGATATTCTCTTAGCCCTAACCATCCTTTCGCCTCTCGATAGAAAACTTCTACCCAATTTCTTGGCGAGTAAGTTTCTACTACCCACTGCGGGGTTACTTTTTCCGCCTGGACATTCGTGATAAAATAATCGATGTCCGTCGCTTCTTCCCAAGAACTCGCGTTCATGACGATGGCAAAAGTTCTCTCTTCTTCTAAAGAAGCGATGCGAGCAGAAACAATAAATACGTACAGGGTTTTCGGTTTTTCAACTGAGAGAATTACTGGGGTAAAACTCTCTGGCTTCAAGCTTTTTGCTAATTTCTCCAGACTGATTTCTTCCTCGATTCCTGATTCCGTTTTTCGGATAATTTTTCGATTTTTAGCCCCTCCTCCTAAATACTTTAGTTTTCTCTTTTCTAACTCTTTCAGAAACGGCGTGTTGTTTCCATACCCCGCCTCTATCAAGACAATTTTCGGTCGGTATTTTCGCTTTAAACTTCGGTCGATTAATTCGAGTCCGAGTTCGGGTTTCTTTTTCAACTCTTCGTCTTCTTTTCCCGATAGTAGAGAAGATGCCGGTTGATAGATCTCGATGTCTAAGGGTAAGCTTTTTTTCCCGTCGTAGAGATGGGTGGTTACTACCACTACTCCCTTGTCTGTCTTGCCGATCTCACCGAGGTATTGTCTTCCGACTCCCTCGGTAAAATTGCCACTTTTTCGATGTCCCGAATCATCCAGAATCATCGTGAAGCCCACGCCGATCCTAGTCTGCGAGCATTTGTTCATCACTTCCAGACGACGTTGGTTAATTTGCGTCGCCGACCAAGGAGCCTCGGTTAAAAAGTGATGTAATCGGTGATAAACCACCCCCACCGAGTTATCCGCCATCTGGGTTAGGTTTTTTCGCTCGCTTTCTCCTAATAATCCGCCTAAATAGTGTCGGAAGCCATTTTTTTGCGACTGGTTTTTGAAACAGTCATCGAATCTAGCGCACCATCTCTCGAAGCAGGGCGGCATAGCGGATGGGGTCGTTTCTCCCATGGGCGTATTTTGACGTGAAAGCCTACCTATGACTTGATTATAGCTAAAAAAATTCGGTTCTGTGTTTAAGTCCCATTAAGAATTATGATCGGCCTATAATAATAACTGTAGTCACCCCTATCCTTTAGCGACAATTCTTGGTTTAGGGCTGATGTCCTTCAGCGCAAGCGAGATTGGTTATGAAAATTAGCGAACTAGAAAACTACTTGGCTCAGGTTAAGTCAGAGATTGGTGACATCGATATCGTCTATCAATGTCGCAACCAGCACTATAGTTGGTTGGACAAAATTAGAAGCCATCAACTGAAAGTGTTAAAAAATACCGCAGACACTAAATTATTGATTTCTCTGCAATAGCCCTTTTCTCTTGCTAGATGCCGGCAATGAGGTCCGGTCCGCCTAATCTGCTTAACAGTTTATCTTTTCTTCGCTGTCGATAGGTTCTTAAACCAGCCGCGTCGCCAAAAGAAAATGATTAAACTGAAAGCAACGGTTAGCATCAATACCCAGACGAACACATAGCCCCAATACCATTCTAATTCCGGCATATTATAGGGGGATTTATCAGTATTAAAGTTCATGCCATAAATACCGACAATGAAGGTGAGAGGGATAAAAATCGTCGAGATTACCGTTAAAGTTTTCATAATCTCGTTCATTTTATTACTCACGGAAGACAGGTAAAAATCCATTAAACCATTGGCAAATTCTCGGTAATTCTCGATAACATCGAGGATTTGTACCAGATGGTCATAACAGTCGCGTAGATAGGGTTTAATCGTTGTATCGATGACGATATACTCATCGCGTAAAAGGGCATTGAGGATGTCTCTTTGCGGCCAAATTGCCCGTCGCAGGGAGAGTAATTCCTGACGTAGTTGGTAAATTTTTGATAAAGTCTGTTCCGTGGGACTAGCTAAAATTTTGTTTTCTAACTCCTCGATTCTTTCTCCGTAGGACTCTAAAACAGGAAAATAACCGTCAATAATGGCATCCCAAATTGCGTAGGCTAAATAACCCGATTTTTGCTGCCGGATGGAACCTTTATTTAAACGGATTCTTTCCCTAACTCCCTCTAAAGAATCGTATTGTCCTTCTTCCTGCACGGTTAAAACATAATTCTTCCCGACTATTAAACTGATTTGTTCTAACAAAAAACCCTGATGATCGATTAGGATAGCCATTGGCACTATAATTAAAATATAATTCTCGCATTCTTCCACTTTTGGTCTTTGGGGAATACTGACTATATCCTCAAGGGTTAAGGGATGTAAATGAAAAATTTCCCCCAACTCTTGCAGTTTATCTTCATTACCCAAACCGACAATATCAATCCAAGAGATGGAATCATTGGATAAATATTTAAGACAGTCTTGAGGTAAGAGATTATTAACTCTAGTGGCTTGTTGAGAATTATAATTAATTAAAAATATCTCCGTAGCAACGGCATTTTCATCGATGGTGATTAACCCTGGCATCGTCCCGGGTTGGTTATAGTGATAATCGTAAAGGTGGGGTTTTGTCCGGGAGGATTTTCGCCCTTTTTTATACCTAGTTAATCTTTTGTTATTGCTCATAGTTGAGATCGATCGCTGTTGGCCTTTTTCTTAGCATTGATTGCTCAAAAATGCCGCAATTTTTATCTAACTTTAAGATTAGCCCAGACTGGTGAACTACTCTCAAGGTCGTTGAGAGCTTCCTATTTCACGGGGGATTGCCTCAAGACGGACTTACGCCCAGCTTTTGGTCTTACATCCCCTCTATAGGCAGTATCGCGCTTTTCCTAACGATAATATCCGTAAGGCTTCATTTTTAATATTTATCGCCGCATTAATGTCCCGGTCATGAGTTGTCTGACAATGTTCACAAGTCCATATTCTAACATCAAGCGGCAAACTACCCACTTGATTTAGACAGACATGACAAGTTTTAGAACTAGGGAAAAACCTATCAACTTCGGTATAAGTTTTTCCTTCCCATTCTGCCTTGTATTTAAGCATTGTACAAAACATTCCCCAACCACAATCACTAATAGCCTTAGCTAAATTATGATTGCGTACCATGCCTTTGACATTGAGATTCTCTACTGCAATAACTTGGTTTTCGTTAACTATCTTACGGGATAGCTTGTGGAGAAAATCCTCACGACATCTTGAGATTTTAGAGTGAACTTTAGCTACTTTACATCTAGCTTTTTGACGGTTGTTACTTCCCTTCTTTTTACGGGATAGCCTCTGTTGTTTCCTTTTTAGATTACGTTGATGTTTGGCTAAATGTCTAGGATTATCATATTTACTGCCATTGCTGGTAATACAAAAATGAGTTAATCCTAAATCAATTCCTATAGCTTTACCATCTTTCCCCCCGCCTTCGGCACCCCCCTTATCAAGGGGGGCAAGGGAGGATTGTCCGTCATCAACGTCTCGACTTCGCTCGACTAAAATAGAAGCGCAGTATTTACCGTCTGGGTTTTTTGAAATAGTAACGGTTTTAATTGTTCCTTCAAATTCCCGATGACGAACACAATAAACCAAGCCAATCTTAGGGAGTTTTAGGTAGTCTCCTTCAAATTTGACCTTAGCAGCATAGCTAATTGATTGTTTACCATGTTTAGATTTGAATCTCGGCAATCTAGCCCGTTTCTCAAAAAAATTCTGATAAGCTTGCGATAAGTTCAAAGCCACTCATAAGCTTTTTTGAGACTAGGCAATAGTCCCTGAATATAGTTTCGTGTCAGCCCTTTTCCTGTGGCTTTATAGGTTTCTTGACACAAATTCAGGGAATAATTCCAAAACCAACGACAACAACCAAAGCTTTTAGCTAAGGCTATTTCTTGCTCGGTATTGGGGTATATCCTGAATTTGTATGCTTTGTACATAGTTGTTATCGCACATCTATATTTATGATAACATAGTTTTTAGGATCTGACACTAAGTTAAAGGGTTACAATAAAGATTGACCTCGCCCTGGAGGAAGAGTTGCTAATGCCCAAGAAAACGAACAAGAAAACGGAAGCCAAAAGTTACAACCATGGCGAGGAACATCCCCAGCGTCCCGATATTGGCACGGAACCCCACTT
>NZ_JAPZSO010000030.1:0-22481 GCF_027531715.1 Microcystis sp. LE19-8.1F
TAGGCATTCTCGCTTCGTTTTTTCGTCATAGCCTTTCTGTTTTTCATAGTTATCAATAAATTGACGGCCACCGGTTACACAAATAGGATTTTGTTTACCTTGTTTATTGATGCCATTTTTACGGATATGGGTAGATTTACACCCAGGTCATTGCATTTTGATTTCCTCCATTCATATCTCTATTATGCAACGCCAAAATTACGTCTTTTACCCAGTGCAACTGATTTTCTATGTTCCAATGACCTCGGATTTTTCGAGCAAAAGTCTGATCACTTTCTACCAAACTACTAATGTAATAGGCACAATTATAATACTCTTCTCCCCCTCTTTCACCATACCTTTCCACCTTAATATAACTTTTAATGTGTTCCCAAACACTATTAAAAGGATGAGTTACATTAAAGACTGATGTTAGTCTGATTAGGTCTCGTCCATGACTTTTGTCGTCTTCACAATCAATGCTCACCGGCTGAGAATTTTTTTTCACTTCCTCCACGGGTTTATATAAATTTAATTGATTAACTTTGAGAGTTATCAAATCGTCATTATTAGAATCAATAATCTCTTGGTGAGTAACTCGATTATAGTGTAAAGCATCTAGAGTAAAAATTATGTCTGTTAGCTCTGTATTTCTTACCATATATTGAACTTGATGAACTTATGAGCTTTCTTTATTCTCCCATTGCTCTAGGTGTAATACTATACCTGTTTCCTGACTAAAGAAAGAAGCAAACATGACAAAATTCTGGGTTGCATCATCGTGATTGATAACGGTACTTCTCAGGCTTTTGCCATCAATAGCGATCCAATCTAATCCCTCTTTATTCTGATACTATTCCCGGTCTCATTCGTTAAAACTATATAAGAGATCTGACCAATTTAATCCCATTAAAACCCTTCTAATGGTTGAATAAGAGGGAACTTTTTTCCTAGGTAGTTTAAAGTATTTTGTTAATAATGATTGGTTGTATTTAGCCAAGTCACCGATAGCCCTATAGCTAGTATAGGACTGCATAATTGCCGGGATAATGATTAAAAGTACGAGCCATAGCTGGTGTCTTTTTCCAGAACTTTTCCGAAAATATTTGACTTTCTTTAATTTTTAGATTAGCCTCTGCATAGTATAAAAAGATAAGGTAAACATTACTCATTTTACATGAGTTTTTTCACCTTACTTTTTTTTTAGTCTTCGAGAATGAATCAGCCCTACCCGACTTCGGGGGGATATAAGTAGTCGTGCCAAATTAATTTCCTAGTCGAGACAGCGAGACTCCGAGACAGCGAGACTCCGAGACAGCGAGACTCCGAGACAGCTATCAGGGATCGGATTTGAGTTTTCAGTTCACTGTTTACTGATCACAGCAAAAGGCTGACGGCTGAGAGCTTAGATGTGTAATTAATTTTGCTTAGGTACTTATGGATATTCTCCACAAAATGTTACATTAAATGTTACATTAAAGGTTGAAACTTGATTGTTAACTGGTTTAAAGGCCAAAATTAGCAGTGAATGGCCATATATAGCCAGATTTAAACCCAAACGTGCATACCATGATGAGTGCAGAACCAAATAACTCAGCAATTTTCGACGAAAACCAAGAATATTCTCGTAATTCCCCCGAATTCCTGGCAACCGAATCAGAAGCGAGTGTCACCGATGAGGCCGAAACGGTGACGGACGAAACCGCTGACAGCGAGGAATTTCCTCTTCTGGGCGCCATGACTATCGATTTTCTACAAGAGGAAATCGACACTCTCAAGCAGCAGTTAGAGGAGCAAACCCAACAGGTTGATGCCTATAAGAAACGCTATATCAGTCTAGCGGCCGAGTTCGACAATTTTCGCAAACGCACAGGCAAAGAAAAAGAGGAACTGGAAACCAAAATCAAGGGCAAAACCCTGATGGAAATTCTTGGGGTGGTGGATAATTTTGAGCGCGCCCGTACTCAAATTAAACCAGCTAACGATGGCGAGATGGGTATTCACAAGAGTTACCAAGGGGTCTATAAAACCTTAGTAGAGAGTCTCAAGCGTTTAGGTGTTTCCCCCATGCGTCCGGAAGGTCAATCCTTTGACCCCACCTACCACGAAGCGATGATGCGGGAGTACACCGATGAACATCCCGAAGGCACGGTGATCGAGCAGTTAGTGCGAGGATACACTCTCGGAGAACAGGTTTTGCGTCATGCTTTGGTAAAAGTGGCTGCCCCCAAAGAGGCGGATCCTAACGCCGAACAGTCAGAAGCGGCTGCCATTTCATTAGAGGAATCGGTCTAATATCTCGATCTTAAAAAGTGGTTAGTTATTTGGGTTTTGGGGGGTATCTGTTCCCTTGCTATCCCCTATTCCCACTGAAAGACTTTTTCTCTCTTGACCTATTTATTCGTGGGGGCAGGGTGTGGGGTGGGGGGTTTTACCCAGAAGAGCCAAAGATCTTATCCCACAAGGTTTTTAGATTTATTCAGCCAACCCTATGGATCTTTTAATTAAAAATGCTTCTATACCCAAGGCTTTTGCTCCTTGGTAATCTTCTTTTTTACTATCGCCAATATGCCAAGCTTGTGCGGGGGAACAATCATGTTTTTCTAGGGCGATTTGAAAAATTTCAGCATCGGGTTTAGCGACTCCTGCCTGGGAAGAAATTGTGATCGATCGAAAAAAATATTCTAAGCCTAATTCGGCCAAAACTTGATAGATACGACTATCAAAATTGGAAATAATGCCCAACTCGATCCCCTGAATCTGCCAGAGTCTTAAAGCGGGAATGACATCCTCGTACAGCAACCAAGGCTCGGCCGTGGCAAAATGATGGTAAAGTTCGCTAAAAAAAGCCTCAAAATCGGGAAATCTTTCCAGATAACCTAAATTATTAAAAACTGCCCCCGTCAGCGATCGCCACCAGCGATACTCTAACTCGGGAATTTGTGCCGGTTCAACCTTAGGAAAAGCCAGGGGGGGAGAAGTGGGGAAAATAGCGGAGAAAGATTGTTCTAGTCTCTCGGCCGCCACTTCTACCCCAAAATCCGCCGCTATTTGACTATAAATTGCTCCGACACTGCCTTTTACTCCAAAAATGGTCCCCACAGCATCGAGAAAAATAACTTGCGGTTTCTGCATGAGAGTTTTGTCTATAACCATCGAACTGAGGTTTTTAGGGTCGGCCCTTTAGCTGGCCTAACACACCTAACAATTGCTCATTTTAAAGGATTATGGCCGAAATTCTCGGATCGCTTGCCAAACTCTTAATACCTCTGCCACCGTCCATGCTTGGGCAAAAGCGCCCCTAGGGGTAAAAGGGGCATTACCATCGAAAATTTCACTTAAACTACCGATACAGCTATCCCGAAGATGGTCGATCATCGGTGTTAAAAAACTCTCCGCTAGGATAGGATCGCGATAGACTTTCAGATGGGCTTCGATAAATGCCCCTAATAACCATCCCCAGACTGTCCCCTGATGGTAAGCACTATCTCTTTTTAGGCGATCGCCACTGTAAACGCCACGGTAATCGGGATGATCGGTAGTTAGCGATCGCAAACCGCGAGAAGTCAACAGTTTGACAGTACAAATATCGAGAATGGCCTTTTTCTGTGGGGAATTTAATAACTCCTCCACCGACAAAGACAGGGCAAAAAGTTGATTCGGTCGTAAACTGGCATCATTACCCTTGTCCGTATCTAAAACATCGTAACAGTACCCTAGAGAATCGTCCCAGAAGCGAGAAAACCCTTTTAAGGTCATTTTTCTCATTTTTTCGTAATCAGTGGCATCCATGCCCAAATAATGGGCAAATTGAACCATAATTTTTAGGGCATTGAACCAAAGGGCATTAATTTCTACGGGTTTGCCGATGCGGGGAGTAATCACCCGATCATCAACTTTGGCATCCATCCAAGTTAACTGTACTCCCGTTTCGCCGGCATAGATCAAACCATCGTCATCTAGGTGAATATTGTAGCGAGTACCGCGACGAAACCAAGCGATCACTTCCGTTAAAGCGGGATAAATAGTTCTGAGAAACTCAAAATCTTGGCTTTGGTTAAAATAGGAACGAATGGCTTCAAAATACCAAAGAATAGCATCGACAGCGTTATATTCGGGCATTTCTCCGCCATCGGGCAGTAAATTGGGCAATAAACCCCGGTCTAGATAACGGGAAAAAGTTAGTAAAATCTGACGGGCGATCGCCGGTCGGCCTGTAGTCAAAGTTAATCCTCTTAGGGAGATCATCGTATCGCGACCCCAATCACCAAACCAAGGATAACCTGCGATTATCGTTTTGCCCTCTGGTTGATCCCGGAGAGGACGACTAACGATAAACTGGTCAGCTGCCAGGGTAAGTTGTTGAATCCATGGGGGCTGCTGGGGATTAATCAGACTATTTTCGTAGCGATAGCGAGACTCTAGAGAAGATTGACCGTCTAAATTAGGATCGGGACGGGTACTAGCGGCAATTGTCACCGATTCTCCTACTTTGAGAGTAGCCGAAAAACTAGCCCCATGGAGATGATTTTCCCGATCGATTAAACCACGATAACGTTCCACGGCCAAATCAAAGCGATAATACCAGATATGAGCGGGAAAAACCTCTCCTTGACTGATTAATAGATAAAAAGGTACAGCATGGTTATAGGCAATCACTCTGACTCCTTTTTCTAGGGGACTAATAGCCATTTGCCAGTTAAAACCCTGGGTATTGCCGTGAAAATCACGATAATTGACAAAAGCAGTCAGATTCAGGGTTAAAGGAGAATTGCCGCGAAGGTAGGTATAGCGAGTATAGGTGGTATTTTCTCCCTGTTCCATCCAGATACGCTTTTCTAGTAAGGCATCCCCACAGGTAAAAGTCCAGACGGGAATTGTGCCTTCCAGATGAAAACTTTCGATGTTAATATAGCCTTGCGGTTCGATCGTAGCACCTAACCAGCGATTGCTGGCCAGATGATAAAGTTTCTGGTTATATTGTACCGATTCATCGATTTTAGTCACAAGAAGCGTTCTTTGCGTCGGTGGAGCCAAGGCAGCGATCAAGAGGCCATGATAACAGCGAGTTAGCAATCCGGCCACAGTTCCCGCGGCAAAACCACCAATACCATTAGTGACCAACCATTCGCGCTTTTCAGCCACCGGGAGATAATTGCAGATATCTCGACCAAAACGGAGCTTGACCATGGGCTTCCAAATTCCTGGTAATTTTGTTATAATAGAAAATTGTGTCTTTATATCTATAGACTAACTCTATCTTAAGGAGAAAAATCAGCAGTGAGTAAACGTACTTTAGAAGGAACCACGCGCAAACAGAAGCGCACTTCTGGATTTAGAGCGAGAATGCGTAGCGTCAACGGACGTAAAGTAATTAAAGCTCGTCGGAAAAGAGGGCGCTATCGTTTAAGTGTTTAGGTTATTCTGGGAACCGACTAATTTTCGTGGGACTACCCCAAATTCATCGCTTAAAACATCGACAGGATTTTCAAGCTGTCTATGGAACAGGGAAGCGTTATCACGGTTCCCACTTAACCTTAATTAGTTTAGAGGATTCTTGCCAGGATGCCCCCGGCCCCAGTCGTTTTGGCATCTCGATTAGCAAGAAAGTTAGTAAAAAAGCGGTGGTTCGTAATCGACTAAAAAGACAAATAAGAGCAGTAATTCGGGAGTTATTGCCAGAAATAGCAGCAGGATGGCGAGGGATAATCATTATCCGTCCTGGGGCGATCGAGTGCAATTATGAACATTTTTTGCGAGAATTAAAGCAGTTGTTAGTGAAGGCCAATATAATTCATGGGCATTAAAGAAGAAACTTTTTATGAAGGGGGTCCGCACATCGGCGACCTAATCATCAATATACTGCTAGGATTTACGGTGATTTGTTTACCTTTGACCGTTGGGGCAGTAGTACGCGCAATCTGGTTAAGATATAAGATAACCGATCGGCGGATTTCAATTACCGGGGGTTGGATGGGACGTGATCGCACGGATATTATCTATTCAGAAGTGGCAAAAGTGGCAAAAATGCCGAGAGGAATTGGTGTTTGGGGGGATATTGTCGTAACTCTCAAGGATAGAAGTCGTTTAGAAATGCGTGCGATGCCGAAATTCCGGGAAATTCATGACTACATTGCCGAAAGAGTCGCCGATAAAACCGGTCGTCCCCTAGAATCGATCATAAGTCAATAAAACAAAATAATCGATCGCCGCGATTCGATAAATTAGATTTGTCAAAGTGAACCCCCATTAAACGAGAAGGCATAGATTAAACCCATGGATTTTGGAGTCGGATTTATTTCCACAAATATCATGTTGCCAATCCTAGATTTTTTCTTTCGGATTGTGCATAGTTACGGTTTCGCCATCATTGCTTTAACGCTAGTGGTGAGATTTGCCGTCTTTCCCCTCAGTGCCGGCCAGATTCGCAATATGAGAAAAATGCGAATCACTCAACCCTTGATGAAGGAAAGACAGGCAGAAATTCAACAACGCTACAAAAACGACCCGCAAAAACAACAGGAGGAAATGGGCAAATTAATGCAGGAGTTGGGCAATCCCCTAGCCGGTTGTTTACCCCTGTTATTACAAATGCCGATTCTTTTGGCTTTATTTGCGACGCTGCGGGGTTCCCCTTTCTCGGATATTAACTATACCGTCGATTTACAAGTGCTGCCAAGCGAACAAATCGCCCTCGTCCAGCGCCAACCCTATGGCACCAAACCCCAAAACGTCTATATTGACGAGTCTCTCCACTATCCCATCACCGCTTTTTTACCCCAAGGCAATAAAATCGCCCCGGGAGAACAGGTAAAAATCGACCTGCAAAACGACCAGGGCAAGTCTTTGGGCCAATTAGCCACGGAAGCGCCCGAAAATAACCTAAAACCCACCTACGAGGTAGTTAAAGGGCAAGAACTGGTGCAAGTTAATGAAGACGGTTCCATCGTCGCTTTGGCCCCCGGAGATGCCAGTATTAAAGTTATCGTGCCGGGGATTGCCGCTAATACGGGTTTTCTCTTTATTGAGGCCCTGGGAAGAATTGGGGCCACCGGTGCGAATGGTGAAATTCACTGGGATATTTTGGCGATGGTGATCGCTTTTGGTATTAGTATCTATGTTAACCAAGAGTTATCCGGTGCCGGCGCGCCTTCGGGAGGGGCAGCCCAACAACAGCAAACGGTGAATAAAATCACCCCGATAATTTTTAGTATGATGTTCCTGTTTTTCCCCTTACCGGCGGGGGTATTGATGTATATCTTAACTGCGAACATCTTCCAAACTATTCAAACGGTGATTTTGATGCGGGAACCTTTACCGGAAAACCTGCAAAAATTGGTAGCGGAACAGGAAAAAACGGAAAAATCCCGCGATGCTCTCCCCTTTGAAAAACGTTCTAGCAAGAAAAAGGAAAAAACATCGTAATGAGTATATGGGAGCAAAATAGCGAGAAAGCTAAACAATGGCTGGAAAAACTGCTAAAGTTGATGGCCATGACCGCAGATGTCCAGATTGGTGTGCAGGAATTGGGAACTGGACCTTCCTCCTGTTGGTTAATTATTGATAGTAGTCAATTGAGTCCCCAACAAGTGGAACTCCTCCTCGCTAACAAGGGTGAGGGACTGGATGCGATTCAATCCCTAGCTAATACGATTCTGAATATTGGTGTCGAGGCGGCAGAACATCAGTTCTATATTGTCGAAATCAATGGCTATCGTCAACAAAGACAGGCAGAACTTTTCGACTGGGTGAATCAAGCGGCGACGCAAGTGCGGCAAACAGGACAGGAAATAGAATTAAAAGCCCTATCTTCGGCAGAACGTCGCCAAATTCATGCCTTTTTTCAGGAAGAAAACGATTTAACCACGGAAAGTCGCGGCGTGGAACCCGATCGCCGGTTAGTAATTCGTTTAAAATAAGACCAAAGGGTGGGGTAAAACCTGCCCTCTTTTTTATTTTAGCCAGATATTTCCTGTCTCGGAGTTTCTTCACCTAACGGAAGATTTTTGATTTTTGCAGGAGATTTAATAACTTAACTTCAGGGCATTTACCGGTACATCATCCCAGGATTCTACGGTTCTTAAAACTGCTACCCACCCCGCTTGTTTTTGTTCGTCCGTAAGATTGGTTAACCAACTTTGATGACAATCTTTTGCCGCTTGTTCGTCTTGACAGGCAATACAAGCTTGTACTAAACCGCAGGGGTCAATCTGTTCATTTACCCAAATAATCATAGTTAATAGCCCTACTTAACTTTATTATTATAATCCATCGATCGCCCACAGAGAAACTTTTGATATTGATAACCTGTTACATAATTGGAGGATAACTCTGAGAGTTGACAGTCCGATAAATCTATTGAAGAATGGAAATTAATTAACCATAATTCAAAAGGGGGAGAAGATGGCAGATTAAAATTTGGCTTTTGTTCTGGTTTAACTAAGAGAAACTTAGGGTTTTTGTTGGGAAATTTTTGGTTAAATTCCCAAGCAATTCCCATCATTTCTCCCACCTGCACTAAACTCCTATAGCTAGTGGCAATTACTAACGGATAACGGCTATTATTTTCGATAGTGGTAACTAATTTATCTGGGCGATAATACTTGCGATAGCCTAAATTAAAAGTAACACTTAGGGAACTAATTAAAGCCATGATAATTACAATAATTACGATTTTTTGCTGCTGCCTTTGCCAACAATTGTCTAATAAAATTGCTAGAATTAAAATTACCGAGGGAAAGTAAACAAAACTATATCTAGCTCCCCGGGTAATATCGACCGAGAGCAGATAGGTGATGACAAAGAAAATAGCAATTGAACTGAGAAAAAATGCCGAGAGAATGCCTAATTCTGGTTTATAGGAGTCTAGCCACGCTGTTTTTAATTGTGGGATAATCCAGAGAAAAAACCCGATCATTATTGCGCCAGAAATCAAGATAATTATTAAAGATTCTGATTCAACGGGGAGCAGAGAAAGCATAGTAATTAATGTTCCCAGCAATTGAAAAAAGGGGCTAATTACTGCTAAAAAACTATCATTGTCTCTCTGAATCCAACCGGTCATCTGATTGCCATAATCTTTGGGTACAACCGTGATCAACCAAATAACAATAAAGCTCAAGTTACCTAAAAAAACTAAACTTAAACGCCACCAATTAGTTATCCAAAAGTTTTTTTGTTTGATTTGATTGGATAAAATCAATAATAAAGTTATTGCTTCCGCTAGGATAGTTAAACTAAAAAAATAGTGGACTAATAACCCTAGACAGTTGACAATTAACCAGAAAAAAACCAAAGTATGGGATATTCTTTGATGGTGGATAATTTGGCCGCTTGCCCTCAGAAAACAGCCTAAAGATATGAGGACAAATACAACCGCTAAAGTATAATGGCGCGCTTCTTGGGAGATAAAAACCGCGTAGGGAGAAACCGCCATTAAAATCGCCGCAAGAAAAGCGATCGAGCCTGATTTAAAGACCAATTTACTGATAAAATAAATTAGAGGAATCGAAATAACTCCCCAAAATACTGCCAGCGATCGCATTCCTTCTAAAGATACATATTCTCCCCGATCAAAGAATAATTTATTCCAGAGATAGGCGAAAATAAAATATAAAGGTGGATGATTGTCCTCCTGAATAACTAATTTAATTACATCGGCAATAGTTGCCTGATGGTTGCTCTGGAGAGGTGCTAATAAAGTAGCCAGGGAAATTATCTGATTTAACGGCACTATCTGGTAATTATTGCCAATACTAAAAACCATAGTGGCAAATTCATCCGTCCAGGGAGGTTTGCTAGTTAATTGTGTTAACCTAATAACCAGTCCCAAAATTATTACTAATCCTAACCAGCAAAAATCAGACCAAGCTAACCGCTCCTTGCTTCTTTGTTGTAGATCAGAAATGACTGTAGATAAATTCAATTTAATTGTTATCTCCAAAAGATTCGATTATTTTAACCGCTTCCGATGGGGAAATATCTTGACGGCAATTAGGATAATCATACTCCTCCCGGGCAATTAATGCCCCACTGAGACGATAAAAATATTCTCCCATTTTCATCCAATCGGAATACAAATCGGGTTCGGGGAATTGTTGCCTTAATTCCGAGTCTTGGGGTGTACCATAATTGAGCCAGTATCCTTCTCCAAATAGTGGGGAATTGAGCGCCAGGGTTCCCTCTAATTCTAAACCATCATCGCCCCTGGCGTTTTCGATTCCTTCCCAAAAAACAGCTATTCTCGGCATTTTCAAAGAGGATTGCGTAGTAAATTCTCAAAAAGTGCTGGTAGAAAAGCCATAGCCAAGCTACTAGGCTGTGGGAGCAGCCTAAGTAACAGCCAAAGCTTTAGCCCTAATTACCTCAGGTAAGGGTGGGATTTGCCCATCTCCTCGCAACCGGGAGATGAGAAAATGCCAAAACGAGATACCCAGCTTCCGACAAGTCTTTTTCAAGCCGACAAAAGTATCTCTGGCTCGCCGTCCCGCTTCCGAACGAGTCCCGCCACTAATTTTGCGCCGGGTGACATATCCTGCATTATTCATGAGAGTAGGGTAAAAAACCCTGAAACCACTACCAGATATAAGTTACAGCGACTTGATCTCAACAACAGTCTGTTTTGTCTCTCCGTCACTGGGCTTTCAGGAGAGAAAATAATGGTTAAAAAAGCAGAAAAAAGGGGACAAAAAACTCTATAATGTTAGGGACAGTAAGAGTTAAAATTTTCGTTGATCATGACTGAGTTTTCTTCTAAAATTTCGCTAAACTTCTTTACCAAAAAACCTTTAGAAGCCAAGTTCTCTAGCCTTGATTTGAGTTCAGATGCGGGGGTACTTCTGGTTAGACAAGCAGAAGAACAACTGAAAATTTGTGAAGGATTAGCAGATTGTTTGGAGGATAATCGAGAGCCAGGTAAAGTAAAACATTCTCTACATCAGTTAATTAGTCAACGAGTCTATCAAATAGCATCGGGCTATGAAGATAGCAACGACAGTAACTATTTGCGTGATGATCCTATTTTTAAGATTGCTTGCGATAAAGTTCCGCTTCCAGGAGAAGAATTATTAGCTAGTCAGCCAACGATGAGTCGATGGGAGAATCAGGTAACAAACAGAGAAATCAAAGGAATGCGTCGCTTTTTTGTTGACCAATTCCTCAAAAGTTATTCACAACAACCAGAAGAAATATTGCTAGATATAGATGGCTGGGATGCTTTGACTCATGGGCATCAGCAACTAAGCTTATTTCATGGTTATTATGGACACTATATTTACTTTCCCGTATTAATTAATGAAGCTGCGAGCGGTTACCCGTTAGTTCTACAACTTCGAGCGGGAAATTCTCCCCCAGGTAAAGGGGTAGCGGGGATACTAAGATGGCTATTTTGGCGGTTAAGAAAAGCGATGCCAGGAGTAAGAATTATTTTACGAGGAGATGCGGGCTTCTCCTTGCCTGAAATCTTGAAAGTTTGCGAACGCAGTGAAGTTAAATATGCGTTTGGTTATAGTAGTAATGCAGTCTTGAAACAAAAAATTAGTTATCTTCTGGATCAAGCAAGATTACAATATCATCGCACGGGAGAAAAAGCCCGATTATTTGATGATGTTTATTATGCGGCGGGGACTTGGAAAGAGCCACGACGAGTAGTAATGAAGGCAGAATGGCTAGAAAAAGGGGCTAACCCCAGATTTATCGTTACCAATTTACTCACAGATGCCCAAGAACTCTAGGATGATTTTTATGTCCAAAGAGGAGCTAGTTCGGAGCATAGAATTAAAGAATTAAAACTAGGAATCAAAGCTGACAGACTCAGTTGTCAAAAATTTATTGTCAATCAGTTTCGTCTGTTTTTATCTCAAGCTGCTTATATTTTGCTGCTGGGGATTCGGCAAGCAGCACAGGGGACAAGATTGGCAAAGGCGACAGTTTCTCGTTTAAAAGAAACTCTTATTAAAACTGCGGCAAAAGTTAGTGTTTCGGTCAGAAAAGTATTAGTTGAGTTAGCAGCTCATTGTCCATTTGCTTATGAAATTAGTCTAATTTCACAGCGACTTTCTAGTGGAGTTCAATTAATTTTTTTTTAAAGCCAAGCCTTCCTAGTATTATTGTATCTAAATGACAGTTTTAGTTGCTTTTTCAGGCTTTAATTGTTAATTTTGTGCGGTTGATTAAGGATTTTTACTTACTTATTTAAACCCCAAAAAAACTGGATGTAAATCCAGTTTTTCGGGTTCCTTGTTTTTTGGTTCATGAATAATGCAGGTTAGACCGAGAACAGAAAGAATTTCTCAAAAAAAGCACCTTTCACGGTCATGAAATCGTCGCCAATACAAGACGCATGGCATTGATGAATATGTTTCTGCATAATATCGGCGATATTAACGATGAGCAATGCTTTATCGCCTCCACCGATGCCCTGATTGCTCCTTCTCCCCTTAGCGTCGATTATGTCCTTGCTAATCCCCCTTTCGGCAAAAAAAGCAGCCTGACTTTTACCGATGAAGACGGGGAACAGGACCGAGAAGACTTAACCTATAATCGTCAGGATTTTTGGGCAACCACTTCTAATAAACAACTCAACTTCGTCCAGCATATTCGTTCCATGCTCAAAAGCACAGGACAAGCTGCCGTCGTTGTCCCCGATAACGTCCTTTTTGAGGGTGGCGCTGGGGAAACCGTCCGCAAACAACTATTATTAACCACCGACCTGCATACTATCCTCAGATTACCCACCGGCGTATTTTATAAACAGGGAGTGAAAGCCAACGTCATCTTTTTCGATAATAAACCCGCCGCTAAAGACCCTTGGACAAAAGCCATCTGGTTTTATGACTTCCGCACCAATATTCACTTTACCCTCAAGAAAAACCCCTTAAAACCCGACGATTTACAGGACTTCATCACCTGTTATCATGCCCAAAATCGTCATCAACGCAGCGAAACCTATTCAGAACAGAATCCCGAAGGACGCTGGCGAAAATTCACATATAATGAGATTATCGCCCGGGATAAAACCAGCCTCGATATATTTTGGCTCAAAGATAAAAGTTTAACCGACCTTGACAACCTTCCCGACCCCGATGTGCTGGCTTTGGAGATTATGGAAAACCTCGAAGCTGGATTAGAAAGCTTTCGGACAATTGTGGACAGTTTAGAAGTCACCGAGACTTAATGCTTCCAACTTCCATCGGGGAAGGTGAGAAATTCTAGACTAATACACTTGTTCGCACCATTAATTCTACCAAAAACCCCAGAAGGGAACCGTCTATCTGGCCACAGGCGATCGAGATTTTCTGGTATCTTTGATACAATCCAATTATGATGGTTTTGCCAGTGGTATTTTAGTTCCCCAGACGGGAATCGCCCTGCCTAACCGTGCTAGTGGTTTTACCCTCGAATTGGGTCATCCTAACCGCATTGCCCCCGCTAAACGCCCTTTTCATCTGATTATCCCCAGTTTTCTCCGTTGGGATGATGGCACTTTTGGCCCCATGTGGAGTGATGGGCGCGCCGATGCCCCCCCAAGTCCCCCGACAAATGGCGGTAAACATGGTTAACCATCATTTCAATCCTCAAACCGCCCTTGATGCCCCTAGATGGCGATTTTTACAGGGAAACAGCGTACTTTTAGAAAGGGGTGCAGCCCCCGAATTACTGCCCGGATTAACCCCCAGAGGCCATCAGGTAGCGATCGCAGATTCCTCCCATTTTGGCAAGGGTCAAATTATCCTGCAAAAACAAGGAATTTTCCTAGCCGCTTGCGAACCTCGGTCCGATGGGTTAGCTTTGGGATGCTAATACTAAATCCGTTGAGTAACGCACAGAAAACGGGTTTCTCCGAGAAACCCGTTTTCTACTCATGCACTCATGCAAAAGAGGGAATAGATAATCAGTTTTTAATAACTGGATTTAGTATGAGGAGTCTATCACAGCTTGGCAACGGATTCAGGGTGAGATTCAATATCAAACTAGGATATCTCTAAACTCTAGAAAATCAATATCTTCAGAGCAAGGGAATCAAAGAGAATTGAATCAGTCAATTTTGATGATATTTTGAATGATTAATCTAAACCCAGTTTCTTGGCGAAATTTTTCCATCCTCTCCGTTTGTGAAGTCTGAAAGGTAGGCTTTTTGTTATTGGCAATGTAGGCTTTTCTAGATGAATAATCCTCTATACCATGATTTTCAATAAATACCCGAATTGTGTTTCTTAGTTGCTCTTCTCCGTCTCCTACCCACCCCGAATTTTTCCCCTTTCGTTCTTTTAATTCTACAAAAATCAAACAATTGGCATAGGTCAGCATTCCATCACAGCGTTTATCCATACCACTACCATCGACTTTTCTAATTTCAATACATTTATCAATAGCGGTAAATGTCACTTCAATTTCTTGAGAGTTTTCCACAATAGCAATCCAATCCCTGGGATTTTCTGTATCTAAATAAGCGGGAGTTTCTGGGGGAGGTGGCTGATCACAAATTCCAAATTTATGCCGATGGGTTTGACTCTGACATTTTTTATCAAAGAAATTGATCTTCATAACTGTTCTTCGATTTCCAGTAAATCATCAAAAAGCTGATTTGTCTCTCCTAGGGAAAGATTGAGATAATTTTCATCAGACGGTAAACCATTATATGTAGCAAGTTCTCGGATTTCTCCTTGCTCTGTCAATTCATATACAATAGCATCTTCTGCCGCTATACAAGAGGCTTTCGGGACAATTTGGTTGAGCTTTTCTTGGAGATAATCGGCGTTAGAAATCGCTGATGATAGGATTTTTTTGATAACTTTATCTGCTTTGATAGCTAGGGTTAGATCGTTGATAATATAAGGACTATGAGTAGTTAAAATTAGTTTATTTCCCTGGGTTAAATTGGCAAATTCAAATAATTTATATAAAATCTTTTTCTGCGATTGAGGAAATAGATTCTGCTCGATTTCTTCCACAATATTTACAAAACACTCATTGCGGTATTTAGAAGATAACACTTCTAGTGCCGCCTTTTTTAGGTCATCGGAAAGATTATCATTAGAGATAATTTTCTCGATTTCCATTTTTAATCTTTTTTGCTCCTCTCCACTGAGTTCATTGCCGGAAGTTTCTTGAGTTCGATTAATCGATAAAGCAATATTTCGAGAAACGAGAAATAAAGGAACAAAAGACTGAAAACCACTGGAAGCTTCTGATAGATTTAGTTGATAATCACTACCCACAATCTTGGCCAGTCTATTGAGTTTATCAAATTCCAATTTAACCTCACCTACTGGCAAAGTCAAACTGCCAGATAATTCCTGTTGTGAGCGATCCAATTCTTCCCAGAAAGTATATAATGATTCTGGCAGTCCTTTGAGTTTTTCTGGCCATCTTACTGCACTCAAAAAGTTTCGCTCTGCTGGTACATACATAATTTTTGGTACTCGATACTTTGAATTATCAGTACGCTCGATCGATAATTTAGCATTTTCAAAACTAATTCGATAAACATCTCCATTGTATTCAATTTGGGTTTCGGGTAAAAAGTAATTGGTTAAATTTTGGTATTGACAAAAAGATTTAACAAAACGATTATATTTAGTCACATATTTTTCCTCTAAATCCCCACGATATAGAGCTTTTTCCAACCAGCTTAATATTGATAATAATTTAGCAATGCTACTTTTTCCAGTTCCTTGATTACCGATAAAAATCGTTACTTTCCGAACGTCGATAAAACCATCATTTTCTACTAAACCCGCCTTAATTGGACCGAAGTTTTTAACTTTAATTTGGCTCATTGTTACCCCCTTGATTGACGATAAGTAGCTGGTTATAATTAAATTAAAAATGGATTTTAGGTTCGATCCCCCCTTAATCCCCCCTTGATAAGGGGGGCATCTGATAATTTTTAACGCCTACCTACTTAATAAATTTTGGCCAGTAATTTGTCCTGAAAAAAAGCTCGTGTTGAACACGAGCTAAATTAACTAACTTCAAGGACTAATTAGCCACCGACCTTAACTACTGGTTTAAAACTGGGAACAACCAGTTCACTATCCTGTTTGGTCAGCTTATTGTATAAGCGTTCCGTATTGGGGAAATTCGCGGCCGGTAGAGTCGGGAAACGACGATAGGGAACCGTATCTTCACCAAATAATTGTAGGTATTCCATGCTATTAACCATGGCACCAATAAAGGCCTTTAATCCCTGAGTTGCCAGAATTTGGTTATATTTCTGGATTTCTTTTTGATTCAAGGGAGCGCGACCTAAGAAGTGCTTGGTTCCCAATTCAATTACTTTCGTATTCGGATAGGGAGCATAGAATTCTTTCAGGTAAAGATCCGAACAACCTAAACCCTCAATAAACTCTTTCACCGTGATCTCAGCATTGCTTAATTTACTCTCTAAAGCAGTAAATTCGGCATTGATGATATAGGGTTCGAGATCCCGTTCAAAAATCTGACGATAGGCGGCGCGAACAGTATTTTGTACGGCAACTTTATCGAGATTAGTTAACAGTTTAAAGACCTTAGTTTGTTCCCGTTGAACCGTGACACCTTGACCGACACGAGACTGAATATCGGGTTCAGTGCGAATCGAGACCGAAGGTGTACCCAATTCAATAAAGCGCGGGGTTTCCTCTTTATCAACTCTTTGGCCGATATCTTCGCGGAGATTACCCAAACGCACCATCCGTAACTGCATCCCTTGGGGAGTTAGATAGCGCTCGTAGGGAACCGTATCTTCGCCAAAAGCTTCCGTATATTCAGGACTATCGATCAGAGCATCGATTAAAGCATAGAAGCCTTTTTTCGAGCAGATATCGAAGTATTGATTCATTTCCTGACGACCGTAGGTGGGACGACCGAGCAGACGACGGTGAATATATTCGATCGCTTTCACCACATAGAGAGGAGTCCAGTAGATTTTCCGGAAAGCCTCGGATTTAGCTAGGGTTTTGATAAACTCGCGCAGAGTAATATCGCCATTTTCTAGCTTAATCTCGGCCACGGATAAACGCTGACCTTCGTAGGGCATTCGACCGAAAACCTGACGATAAGCCGCTAAAATCACTCTTTGGGTGGAACTTTCGCCAAATTTAACGCTTACCCCATTGCTAGAACCGGGTAACTCGTTATTGAGACGGAAAACTTTCGGTCCCAAAGTACCGGGGAATTCACCTCGGGCGCCGGGGTTGCTATTTTGGTTATTAGTGGCAGGTCCGCGGTGGATGAGGATACGTTTGGTATCTTTACCGAAGGGAGCGGGACTAGAACTAGGTTCGCGGGTTTCTTTCGGGAAAATTGCCCCAAATTGGATTTCTAGGGGATCATTTCCGGAACCGTAAACGTGCTGATCCGGTAAGGGGCGATCGTATTTAGCAAAGGTGGTGATAAATTGGGGAACTTTGCGGAAAGGTGCGCTGTAGTTAAACAGGTCGATCTGCATCCCCCAGTTACGACATTCCTGCGCTTCTGCACCCAAACCCCGGAGATAGGGAACGGTTTCTTCGCCGAAATAGTCGGAATATTCCTGAGAATCCACTAAAGCATCGATTAACGCCCCTAAACCGCCGCTAGAGACGATCGAGAAGTATTTCTGTACTTCTTCCCGGGAGGAAGGACCGCGACCGAGGAAATGACGGAAAGCCAATTCTAGGGCGCGACTATTGATAAAAGGTTCAAAGAACTGTTTACGATAGAGAGGCGATTTACCGAGACGACGGACAAATTCTTTCATCGAGATGTCGCCGTTTTTCACCTTCGATTCTAGGTCAGAAATGGACTGACTATAGGCGCGGGTGATGTCCCGTTCAAAAATTTGTCTGTAGGCGGCCTTGATAATCGAAGATTTTTCCGACTCCGATAAACCGGTTTTCATGACAAACTTTTGCCGTTTTTCGGCGGCGTTGTAGTAGCTTTGGGGAAGACTTAAACCCTGTTGGTCACTACTGGGACGCTGACGCAGTTTATTAGAGGGGGTGGGGGCTTTTAATTCACCCAGTAGGATATTGAAATAGTCACTGATTAAAGTGGCCGCATCCTTGTCTCTCTGGAAATACTCGATCGAAGCGGACCGCATTTCTTGCAGGGCCACGATGGTGGCATCAATGGAACAGGCATTTTCGAGAACTTCCCTTAAACCGCGGGTATTAACGATCAGGATACTGGTATCGCCGGCCACGATCGCGTATGTAATGTAACGCAGGAACCAGGATAAATCCCGCAGGGACTTCTGCATATTGCTCGGACCGTAACGAGAGACGTTGATCGGTCGGAATCCGGGGGGAATCGGGCCGCTAGAGGCGAAAATCCCTTTTAAGCCCCCGAGGAAGCCACCACCGCCACCAGACCCGCTTTCAGCGTAGGTAACGGTTCCTAATTTCATCCCTTCCTGGACGTTGATAACTTTACCCGCACCCACCATAGCCATTTCTTCCACGGGGGGTTTTTCTAGGTAAGCCATGGGTGAACCACCGGTAAAAATCCGGTTAGCTGCCCGCGAGACGATCAGATCGGAGTTCCGGGTGAGCGTTTGGGCAATATCTAAGCGCTTGCTCCCCGATTGGAAGTAGGCGATCAGTTCATTGAGTTCGGGTTTATCGAGAAAGCGGTCTTGTTGTTCTGCTTGGGTAATGGCAGATACTGGGACGGTTTGATAGAGTTGGGGACGCGCTAAGGAGCTGCCACCGCTTGCCTTAAGACTCATTGGATTTTAACTATCTCCCTTGACGATGTGCTGAGTTCTCCAATCGTGGAGGCGATCGGTCTTAAAACCAGATGTTTAAAAATTTAATCAGCATCTAGATTAAAACTTTTTGCGCTTCCTGAGATAGTTTATTAAGAATTATATAGATTTTTTTCGCTAAAGTTGCCGATTGGTCTATTCTGACACCCCACCTGTATGGGAGGCTAACCAGTCTAAATAGGTCTGAGAACCCGCCACAATGGGTAAAGCGATGATTTCCGGGACGGCATAGCTATGCAGTTCCTGGATCTTCGCCGATAACTGCTCAAACTGCTTTAAATCGGTTTTAATCGCTAATTGCCATTCGCTCTCGTTTTCAATCTGTCCCTGCCAACGATAAATGGAACGAATTGGATAAATACTGACACAAGCGGCCAGGCGATCGTTAAGTAAGGCGATCGCTAGGTTTTCCGCTTCCGTTTCGCTGGTTGTTGTCACCAGCACCACTCCAAAACCGGTTAATCTTTCAGTCATACTAAATCCTTTGAGTATAGGCTACATATCAGGACAGGCAAGAGGCAAGAGGCAAGAGGCAAGAGGCAAGAGGCAAGAGGCAACAGGCAATAGGCAATGGGAGGAATAGATAATCAGTCTTTAATAGCTGATCACTGATCACTGATAACTGATCACTGAATTCAGGTGATCGCTTTTTCTAAAGCGGCCAGATCGGGAATACAGAGAGATTGCTGCTGTCGTTGAATCAGTCCTTGTTTTTCCAATTTGGTCAAGGAGCGGGTCACGGTTTCCCGGGCCAGGCCACTAATACTACTCAATTCCCGGTGAGGTAAATTAGGAATTATCGCACCCTGGCCGCTTTTTTCTCCTTGACCTTCGGCTAAAAAGAGTAAAGTATCGGCGACTCTGGAGAGACTATCGGCCTCGCGTAAACGTAAACGCCGGTTAAGTTGACGCAAACGCTTGGCCATTAACTGAGAAAGACGAATTCCCGCTAAAGGTTCCGATTGGAGCAGATTAACAAAATCTTGGGTGGGAATACTGCTAATTGTGGCCGTGGTTAGGGTGATAGCATCGGTGGAGCGGGGAGATTCTTCTAAAGCGGCCATTTCTCCGACTATTTCCCCTTTACCGAGGATATTTAACGTGACTTCTTTGCCCTCCAGATTGTAAGTACGAATTTTCACCCAACCATCGAGAATAAAGTAAACCGAACCACCCCAATCATGTTCTAATAAAATCGCCCGATTAGCGGGATGAGTGCGGGTGACAACATGAGAAGTAACTCGATCGATGGCTTCAGGGGGTAAACCGACAAATAAAGTCGCTGTATCCAATAATTTTTGAATCTCTGCTGATTTTTCCGCAGGATAGCGCTTTTCTTCCATGGTTTAATATTTAGGGTCTGCTGAAAAAGTTTTTCCTGGGGGTAGGAGTCAGGAGTCAGGAGTCAGGAGTCAGTAGCCGGTCGTTTCAGGCTTTGTTGCCCTTGTTTTTTGTACCAAGCGATGTACTACAAGGAGAATAATGCAAGGTTTTTGAGGGTTCCAATCCGATTTTCTAGCACTAACATCGGATTTTAACAGGTCAAAAGCCTTATTTTAAAAGGGTTTTACCATTATTCAGCAAGCTCTATTTAAATTTGGTTCGTTTTAGGCGGGTGATTCTACAATAGACAGTTGTGGGTATTTTTAATTATCCAGTGACCAATAAACAGGATTTTTCCTCCCTACTGACCGAGATTGAGCGGATTCTTGCCGGGGTGATCTCGTCTCTAGTTAACCCGCAAGAAGTTACTTCCGAGACAATTATCGCCACTCGTCAACATTTAGAATCGGCTAGAGGGCTTCTTTCTCCCTTATTATTCCCCGATCGAACCCCTGAAGTTGCCCGTTGGTCCCTGGGAATGGAGGTACAACCACCAGGGGTGAAAATCGTTTTTTTTCGGGAAAGCCAAGGACTGATCGATTTTTATCCTCTTTCTTGGAGTCTGGCAACGGGAACAAGCGATCGCTTACCCTGCTCCCAGGTGGACGAATATCTAATTAGTTGGCTATCTAATCGGGATTTTAGGGCCGATTCTTGGCTCTGGGAAGCTCTAGAGCGATTAGAAGCTATTATTATCAGCGATGACGGAGAAACCCCCACAGATGACTTGAAAAAAGCCCTTCTCACAGCGCAACTAATACCCCCCGATCGCCTATCTAGTCTAGAAACAGCGATCGCTACTGCTCTGGCCTATATTCCCACTAGCGACCAACCCCAACCTCAAACCCTACTGGTTATCGAAGGGAAACGGGAGACTACCACTTTAGCACTGCTGGAAGTCCCGCCGCAAACTCGCTCTTTATCCCGTCAAGCGATCGCTCTGAGTCATTTTAACTACGGGGAAAACACCTATGAACGGGCAATACTCTCTCACTTAATTTATCCTCTCTGGCGTTCTTTTTTGCCTCTTTCCCCCTCCGATCTCACCGATACTAATCCCTTAAAAAAATCTTTGCTGGCAGCTGCTAGATTAACTAAATTAATCCTTCAAGAAGAAAGCGAATTTACCTCCTCTCTAGCTGGTCATACTTGGACGGTCAGTCGCAGGGATTTAAATAAGAAGGTGATTTTACCATATCTAGATAATTTAAGACAAAAAGTTAATGATTTGTTAGAAAAACAGCAAAAAAGTCTTGAGGATATCGATCGAATAATTTTTAGCGGGAATTTTTTCTTGACCATTTGGCCCTGTTTCTTAACGGGAATAGAGCAGGAATTTGCCGGCTGCAACCTAGAGGCCCCCAGTCAAGAAACCTTCTCACCGGCAATCTTGGGTTTGGGTCGTCTCTGTTTATTTTCGGCTCTTAGAGGTGAGAAGGTCAATAATGCTTAAAAAAATCAACCCCAGTCTCGGTTAAGAGTCACAATTTAGGTGTGAATAGAATTTGTCGGGTAATTGTTGGCAATACTAAGCCCGACTGCCTTGATCGCACAGCTAATTATGAATTTTTCCTTTAAGCTCTTAACTAGCACTTCCTCCTCTCGCTCCTCACTAAGGGGCCTTTTTCTCGATGAATCTATTCATCCCTCCGTTTTTTGTCCGCGCAAGCGTCTTATCGATATTATCGGGGCAATAATCGGGTTACTGGTGACGGCAATGTTAACACCAGCGATTGCGATTGTCCTGCAGCTTGATAGTCCAGGCCCAATTTTCTATCGTCAGCTACGCTGTGGATTACAGGGAAAACCTTTTATGATCTGGAAATTTCGTTCCATGGAGGTGGATGCGGAAAAAAAACAACATCTAGTGACAAATCAAGCTAACGGACATATTTTTAAAAATCACAACGACCCCAGAATCACTAAATTCGGCAAGTTTCTCCGACGCTCTAGCTTAGATGAATTTCCGCAATTTTGGAATGTTTTAAAAGGGGAGATGAGTTTAGTCGGAACCCGTCCCCCCACCACCGAGGAAGTGAGAAAATACAATCAATATCATTGGCTGCGTCTGCGAGTTAAACCGGGGTTAACTGGAGAATGGCAGGTAAAAGGACGTTCACAGGTGAATAATTTTGAAGAAGTAGTGCAGATGGATTTAGATTATCAACATAAATGGTCAATTAAATACGATCTTTATCTGATTTGGCGCACCATCACCGTCGTTTTAAGCGGAAAAGGTGCCTGCTAAATATAGCGTTTTTCAGTCTGCTGAGGTACAAAAGTTATGGGTTTTAGGCAAAAGGCAAGAGGCAAAAGTCAAAAGGGAAGAAAAATATGTGTACCTCACTAGCTTATAGCGGTGTGCAGTCGTATTAGGTACAGTGTCACA
>NZ_JAPZSO010000218.1:0-8416 GCF_027531715.1 Microcystis sp. LE19-8.1F
ACAACCCAATGGTGCTGCTCCTCAAGTTAAATTAGCTAAAAAAGCCGATTTAGACTGGTTGTTCTGGGCGCACAGTGCCGGAGAAATCCGTCTAAAATTTTTGGATGAATCAGGTTTTTCTCTTTGGAGTCCCGTCAGCTAAACTTATGCTCGTCTTGGAGAGCAGAAAGTCTTAGAACAGACTAAAAGACGAGGAAAAAGATTAAATATTCTGGGACTTTACTCGCTGGGAGTGAGTTTTGACTATGGATTGAAATTAGGCTCTCTATACGGGGACACTTATATTAAGCTTCTCGAATGGCAAACCCAACTCGCTGCCCAACATTTTGAAAAGACGGGGGAGATTACCGTCATCGTTCAAGATAATTATCCCATTCATAGGAGCAAGCAAGTCAGAGAATATTGGGATAAGTGGCAGCAGCAAGGATTATTTTTCTTTCAACTGCCCAAATATTCCTCTGAAATGAATCTTATTGAAATTGAATGGCATCAATTGAAAACTCATGAACTGGCAGGTCAAATTTTTCCCGATGAGTACGATTTAGCGATCGCTGTTAAACAAGGGATCGAAGCTCGCGCTCAAAAAGGAGGATACGAAACTCACTGTTTTAAGTTTAATTCTGCCTAGCTACTTAACTGAAAAATATAGGGACATTAAAATAATTTTTATTTGGGTAAGTTTCTTGTCTAGAAAGAATTATAGTCTTGAGATAATATTAGGTAGAAGTCCACTGATTACTGATTACTGATTACTGAAATGCTGAAGATAAATTTTTTCGTTGTGTTTGATGGATTGAAAAAAATCGACAATGGGACGAGGATAATTAACCCCTAAAATCACGCCATAACGCTTTTGTTCTTCTGGAGATAATTTATAAGGTTCGTGAATTTTATCGCCTTTTATTAGGGCTAATTCGGGCAACCAGTGACGTAAATAATCACCTTTGGGATCATAATCTTTCGACTGTTTAGGGATATTAAAATAACGAAACCCTCGCGCGTCATTGCCGACACCAGCAGTGTAATTCCAATTACCCCAATTACTACAGACATCATAATCAATTAATAATGACTCGAACCATTCTGCTCCCAGGCGCCAATCAATACCGAGATTTTTGGTCAGAAAACTAGCGACATTTTGCCGGCCACGATTCGACATAAATCCTGTAGCGGCTAATTCTCTCATATTAGCATCTACAAGGGGATAACCGGTTTTTCCCTCACACCAAAGATTAAATCTTTCCCAATCTTCTAGCCAAGGTAAATTAAGTTCTTGCAAACCAGATTTATAGAAAATTTTATTACCGTGTTTACTGCAAATAAATCGGAAAAAATCTCGCCATAATAATTCAAAAATCAGCCAATAGGTAGAGTCATTTTTTACTCTTGTTTGCTCATATTTTTTTACTTCCTCATAGATATAACGAGGGGAAAGACAGCCAAAACTTAACCAAGCTGAGAATTTTGAGGAATAATTAGTCCCTAACATTTCATTGCGGGTTTCCTTATAGGTTTTTAAGGAATCACTATCCCAAATATATTCTTTAACCCGTGATTTTCCTACCATTTCACCGCCTTGAAACGACAGAACACCTCCCCGGTCTAGAATTGGTTCTGTTAAGCCTAAATCGTTTAAACTAGGAAGATTTCCCAACTCTATTTTAGGCAATTTTGTCAACTTTTTCGGGGTGGGATAAGTTGTTCTTATTTCCCAATGACGTTCTACTTGTTTACGAAAATTAGTAAATAATTCCGGCAGTTGATTAAGGGTAAAAGGTAAGTCATCAGGATGATATAAAGTGGCCGTCCAAAAAGTTTTTATCTGCACAGGAACCCCGGATAAAGCCTTATTTACCGCTTTTTCTACCGCTAATTCCTCTGCTGTTACCTCTTGATGATAATAAACCTTGGCTATCTGCAATTCTTGAACTAATTGCGGGATAATGTCTTCTGGTTTTCCCCGTCGGATAATTAAATTACCGCCTAAACTTTCCAGAGATTGTCGTAAATTTGCTACGCTTTCTAATAAAAATTTAGTCCGGAACTTGCCAGTTTTTGGAAACCCGTAGGAAGTAAGAGCAAATTGACGCTCATCAAAACAATAGAAGGGAATTATCTCTAATTGTTCTTGAACAGCTTGATAAATTGCCTCGTGATCGTGAACTCGCAGATCATTGCGATACCAAATTAAAACCTGCATTTAACATCAATTAAAAGTTGATAACCGATCAATAAGTAGTTAGGTGTTAAAAACCATCAGACACCCCCCTTATTAAGGGGGGATTAAGGGGGGATCGAAGCCAAAATCTATCTTCAATTTAATTAAGCTAAGACGCATTTAAAGTGCTTATTCTTAATATTAGCCGAATCTCCCTCAATCCCTTTACTGTTGCCTCTTGCCTCTTGCCTCTTGCCTCGTCTCAACAAGCAATTTAAATTACGAACAGCTTATCTTTTGCCGTAGTAATGGCCATAGTAACGATAATTGTGGTCTTTCCGACTAACATTATTAGCCACTAAACCTAACACGGAAATGTGGGATAATCTCAGGTCTTCGAGCAGATTTTTCAGCACAAAGCGGTCGGTTTTGCCCAGTTTGGTGACAAGAATGAGGCCAGTGGCCATGGCGGCGAGAATTTTGGCATCGGCAAAGGCGGCGATCGGTGGTAGATCGTAGATAATTAGATCGAAGGCGTGGTCTTGCTGTAATTGCGAGATCATCTCCTGCATTCTCTGGGAAGAAAGCAAGCGGGTTGGATCTGGGGGAATTGAACCGGCGGTAAGAATCGATAAATTCTCGTGGCGGGGCAGGGATTGAATCGCCTCGTTCCAATCGAGACCCTCGGCGAGGACATTACTAAGGCCGTGGTCGTTATCGAGATTAAGTCGTAGGTGAATCTGGGGTCGTCGCAGGTCGGCATCCACCAGTAAGACTTTTTGTCCCATACGAGCGGCAGCCTTAGCGATATTTATTGCCATGGTGGTTTTACCATCTCCCGGTGATACAGAACTAATCACGAGGGACTTGAGGGGGGAATCGGAACCGAGGAGGCGAATATTGGTGTTAAGAGTGTGGAAAGCCTCCGAGAAGGGGGAGAAATTATAGTAGTAGGGGTTTTCGTTGGCTGATTTCGCAGTGGTATTAGGGATAGTAAGTTGTTGACCAGCGACTGTTAACTGGGGTAGGGCGGCGGTGATCACTTTTTCGATCTTATCGAGGTCTTTTTGCCAGGGAATTGCGCCTAAAAGGGGCAGTTTGGTATCTTCTTTTAGTTCATCTGCACTATGATGAACGGGATCTAATCTTTCAGCTAAAAAGGCTGCCCCTAGGCCTAGTAACAGGCCACCAATAACCCCTAAAGCGAGATTTCGCACGGGTTTAGGAGAAACGAAATCTTCCTCTACTTCTGGAGGGGCAATCAGTTGCCAAGGGACGACCTGTTGTGCCACCTTGAGTTGGAGTTTTTGTTGTTCCTCCAGAAAACGGCCGAGACTGGTGGTGGCAATTTCCAATTCTCGCTGCAAATCCGTATAACGACGGGCTAAAACCGCCAGATTTTTGACCGAGGCTTTCTGCTGTTCCAGGGCCCGGGCAAGGGATTTTACCTTAATTTCTAGGGTTTGGCGAGTGTTAGCGGCTTCCACCAATTGTTGGGTTAATTCTACCCGCAAAGCGCTCTGAGATACCAAAGCCGGGGAATCACCCACTGTCTGGGGCAGTTTTTCCCCTAGGGTTCTCTGGGCCTCTTTTTGCAGTAGGGGCAGTAAATTAGCCCTTTTTTCCTCTAGGGTGGCGATTATAGGGCTATCTTTGGCGAAAACCGCCGATTGTTTGGCCAATTCCACTTCTACTTCCTGTAGCTGCTTGAGCAAATCTTGATAACCGGGAGATTCACTGAGATAAGTGGCGATAATTGCTTGATCGGGGGCTAATCCCACCTGTTGCTGTAAAGCTTGATAGCGAGAGTTAATTTCGTTAAGGGCGACCTGGGCTGCCCGATAATCTTGTTCGGTAGCGGTTAACTGTTGTGATAAACGAGTCGCCTCTTTATCGGGATCGAGGAAATTGTATTGCTGCCGGAATTGCTGCATTTGTTTTTGTAGAGTATTAACTCGTTCCCGCAGCACGGGCAATTGAGCGTTAACAAAATCTAACCCTTGATTAATTTCGGTCTTGCGTTCCTGAGAACTATAGTTTAGGTAATGACGGGCTAAATTATCTAAAACCAGCTTGATTTTTTCCGGTTCCTCATCCTGATAGGAAATTTCTAAAACTTTCGTCTCTTTTAATTGACTAATTTTGAGATCAGATTTGCCAGTTTTACTGATTAAGTCACTGTAGGTAAAGTCGGGATATTTAGGAGTTATTTTACTAAGGATGGGGTTAAGAAGTTGAGGACTTTTCAGGACAGCGATTTGGGTATCATAATCGATGTCTTCACCACCTAACTGAGGTAGGATATCTTGGGCTGCCAGTCTGGAAGAACTTTTATTTTCCTCAATGGGTTGACCGATGAGCAGCAGGAATTTACCTTGATAGATAGGGGTTTTTAAGAAAGTCCAAGCAGCGATCGCACCTGTGACTCCTAGGGTGATACCAGCGATTAACCACCAGCGATGTTTGATGACAGAAAAGACTTGAAGCAGGTTGAGTTCCTCTTCTTCCTGCGTCACGGAGGGAATAAAAGCCGGTTGAGCAAAAACTGGTAGATTTCCTTGGCTGTGGGTTTTCAATGCCCCGTTTTGTTGGTTGTTCATCGCCCCGTTTTGTTGGTTGTTCATCATTAATCTATGATTTACTCTGTAGGTAAATTTCTCTTAAAATTGCTCTTGCGGTTGGGTGTCAGGGGGTATGGTTAGGGTTAACTGGTGATAATCGGCTATACTAGACCAGTGTAGCAGGAATTGCCAAGTATCCCTCTTCTGTGCTGGCATAGGTAGATGGTCAAATTGTCCTCATTTTTAGTCAAACTGTGATTCCTGTCATCCTACTCTGGACTGAAGAATATGGAGCCGCCGTCTCAAATATCTTAGCTTGGTAGGGATGCTTGGTAGGGATTTGGTCATGGGCTTGCCCTTTCGGTTTCTATAGTGTATCTTTAGCTTTTAAAGAGCTTGGGACACAGAGCGATATGTTGAGACACAGGGGCTAAATGGGGGCAAAGTGGAAAGCAGTGGTGGAAAAGCTGAGTCCCGGATTGCGAAAGATTCTGGGCAGTGTCGGTTGGCTATTTGCCGAGCGTCTGTTGACCATGATAGTAGCTTTTGGGGTGGGGGTTTATATGATTAGGTATTTAGGAGCAGAAAACTTCGGTAAGTTAAGCTATAGTAGCAGTTTTGTCGCTCTTTTCGGTACTCTTTCCGGTTTGGGACTGAAAGGCATTGTTGTCCGTAATCTTGTCCAAGAAGAAAAGGCAACTCCAGAAATTTTGGGAACAGCCTTTCTATTCAAGCTAATGGCTAGTTTTGCTACAATTATTCTAATTGGTGGGGCGAATTGGTGGTTTAATAGCCAATCTGACACCCGTTTTATGGTTTTAGTGATTGCATTTGGTTTATTGTTTAGTGCCTTTGATATCATTGAATTTTGGTTTCAATCACAGGTACTTTCAGGAATTATAGCTATTGTTGCAAGTGTCCAATTGATTCTGAGTTCTCTGGTTAAAGTTTTATTCATTGCTTTCCATTTACCTCTGATGGCTTTTGTTTGGTTACTCCTGGCTGATCAGTTTATTAAAATGCTCGGAATACTCTGGGTTTATTATCAGCAAAATCAATGTTTGTTGCAATGGCGGTTCAATTGGTCAAAAGGGATAGAAATGTTAACAGATTCCTGGCTTTTAATGCTTGCAGGTGTCATGGTTACTATTTATATGAAGATCGATCAAGTAATGTTAGGCAATATGGCTAGCATAGAAGCAGTTGGCAACTATTCAGTGGCGGTAAGATTTTCAGAAATTTGGTATTTTATTCCTATGGCTGTCTGTTCTTCGGTTTTTCCCGCTATCTTGCGAGCTAAACAGCGCAGTAAGAGTGAATATTATGCCAGACTGCAACAGCTTTATGATATAATGGCGTGGGTGGCAATCTTGATTGCAGTTCCTATGACCATTTTTTCTGTCCCTTTGATTGTACAACTGTTGGGTCAAGAGTATACTGAAGCGGGCAGGATTTTAGCATGGCACATTTTGGCTAGCCCCTTTGTCTTTTTAGGTGTTGCTCGTAGCCAGTGGTTGATGGCGGAAAATATGAATCAATTTAATTTCTTGACCACTGCCTTAGGTGCTGTAGCTAATATCGGGCTTAATTTTTTGCTTATACCTCCTTATAGTGGTGTGGGTGCGGCAATAGCAACAGCTATTTCTCAGGCCTTAGCTTATTACGTTTCCATGTTATTGTATCCAGCCACCTTTGAGATGGGGTTAATGTTGACCAAGGCTTTATTTATACCCTTCCGTTATCAGCAAAATCTAATTTATATGCGCCAGTTAAAAAAAATACTCTAGTCGAGATGATACTAATCGTGTGTTTAATGTTAATGCCCATGCAAACTTACAAGATATATAGTAATGTTTTGCTTAGCAATCTCATATATAGTGCGCCTAAATGATATGTAAACTAGAATGCCGACAACAATCCCGAAATATTTTAGAATAAAAGGACGACAAATATAAGTGTTTGGAGAATCACATGGAAGCAGAACTTCAAATTCTCGAAGAGTTCATCAAAACTAATCCCGACTCCCGGTAACTGAAAAGATCCTTAGCGGTTAAGCTGGCTTTGTCGGGATACGCTTATAGAATCCATTTGGTATCTTAGGATACAGCTAATCGTCGTAGTAGAAGTCGAAGAAAACAGAGATGAATTTTGGTAGTGGAGTGCTCTAAAGTGCGCTCAAAATTTTTGACTAAAGATTTGCAGCGTTCCATCCAAGAATTACTTCTTTCAATCACCCATCGAGTTTTTACAGGTACGAATCCTGATAAACCCTTCTCCGCTTTTTCGGTTTTTGACGGTTTTGGAGACAGTTCAAACTGAATTTTAGTCATTATCTCTGGATAGACCTTAACCAACTCTTTCTCTATTTTGTCAGGATGATAACCATTATCTACAAGAATAGTCGTCTTAGGCAGTTCCGACGGTTTTAACTTGAAATAGTCAATACCTCGAGTTAACAACTCAATCAATCCTTGGTCATCAGATAGGTTGGCGGGAGTACAATGAGCGAAAAAGGGAAAACCAAGACTATCCGTCGCTAGATGACGTTTAATTCCATTGGTGCACTTGTAGAAACAAAATCCTTTCGTCTCAACACTCGCATTACAGGTATTTTTGACGGCTTGAGAATCAATCATAATTAGAGTCGTCCACAAGTTTTTTTTTCTTGTTGTCGTAATCGGCGATGTAATTCTTCGATTATTTTTTGGATGATTCCCTGACTTCTCCACTGTTTATAATGCCAGAACACGGTGGAGTAGGGAGGGAAATCTTTCGGGAGGTCCCGCCAATTACAGCCATTTTTGAGTTGATAGAAAATCCCATCTAAAATCTGTCGTTTTGTCCATTTTGGGGGGCAAGTCAATTTCTTCTTTGGCAATAGCGGTTCTACGAGCGACCACTCTTCATTCGTCATACTACTTGAGTACATTTTAGCTTACTCCAAAGTATCGATTTTCGGGGACGACTAGACGGTGGCGCCTTCACTGACGGGGTTCAGACCAAAGTATTGCCGTTAAACAGGCTACAGACTCTCTTCCCTGCAACCTATAATGGACAAGGTTTTCGCTTCACCTTTTCGGCCTAGCATCTACATTATAAAAGATACCAAATGGGTTCTATAGAGCAATTCAAGAAATTATTGGAGTGACCCCCAGATTCATTGCTAAATGGAAAAAGGAATTTATTTCAGCAGGAATTGAGGGGATTATCTTGAAGTATAAAGGTTCGATACCCTATCTAAATGCCGAGGAAAAACAAGAA
Organism: Microcystis sp. LE19-8.1F; assembly: GCF_027531715.1. NCBI lineage: Bacteria > Bacillati > Cyanobacteriota > Cyanophyceae > Chroococcales > Microcystaceae > Microcystis > Microcystis sp. LE19-8.1F. The sequence goes on from NZ_JAPZSO010000218.1 coordinate 7,981, forward strand.
TTAATTCAATGGATTATCAACCAGAGTCACTGGGATATTTGGGAGCTAGAAACTTATGTACTAGAAACTTATGAGGTTGTGTTTAAATCGAGACAGAGCTACTACCAATTGCTAAAAGAAGCGAGAATTAGCTGGCAAAAGGCGGAACAAGTAAACCCGAAAAAAGATCCAGAAGAGGTCAAAAAAAAGAATGAAGAAATCAGTCAATTATTGGAGAGCAAAAAAGAGGAGATTCAGTCGGGAAAGCTGGTGGTGTACTTGCTTGATGAATGTCATCTGGTCTGGAAAGATGTTCTAAGTAGCTAGGCAGAATTAAACTTAAAACAGTGAGTTTCGTATCCTCCTTTTTGAGCGCGAGCTTCGATCCCTTGTTTAACAGCGATCGCTAAATCGTCCTCATCGGGAAAAATTTGACCTGCCAGTTCGTGAGTTTTCA